>CAYTRK010000287.1:0-3057 GCA_964440205.1 uncultured Victivallaceae bacterium | reverse complement strand
ATGAATTGGCGGCACTGAATAATCTGGTTGAACAATATCTCATTTTTGCCCAAGGCCAGGCCATGCGTCGCATCCCCATGCATATGAGCGATTGGATTAAGAAGCTGGATAGCTTTATGACGCTCAACGACCGGGATATTCTTACGCATGCCGGTCAAATCTCTCATGAAATTGCAAAACAACTGGCGGAAGGTGAATATGACAAATTTCATACCAACCGTCTGATTGAATCAAGTAAACAAGTTAGCGATTTTGATCAAGCGGTTAAGCAAATTGAATCCTCCAAAAAGAAAGGGGGAAGGCAATGAATCCGCAGATTTCACAGATGGACGCAGATGGGATAATCAATTATTTTAAAGCTTCAAATTTGCATCGAGCCTTACTTCTTAACTTCGGCTCTAAGAGTCTACAATATAAACGACTGGTTTTTAATCTGCGGGAATCTGCTAAATCTGCGGATCAAAAATCATGAAGATACTTGAACTCCGCTTTAAGAACCTTAACTCACTATACGGTGAGTGGGTGGTGGATTTTGCCAACCCAGAGTATATCTCAAATGGGATCTTTGCATTAACGGGGCCCACGGGTGCCGGGAAGTCGACGATCCTTGATGCCATTTGCCTTGCACTTTATGGACGTACTCCCCGGCTTCAGAGAGTCAACAAGAGCGGCAATGATATCATGTCACGCCAAACGGGAGAGTGCTATGCCGAAGTCTTGTTTGAATCTCAGGCTGGCCGGTTCCGCTGTCATTGGGAACAGCGTCGTGCGCGACAAAAGGCCGATGGCAATTTGCAGGATCAGGAACACCAGATTGCAGACTCTGATACGGGTAAGCCAATAGAAACCAAGAAAAGCCTTGTCGGCAGTGTTATTGAAGAGAAAACCGGCATGGATTTTGACCGGTTTACACGATCGATCCTTTTGGCTCAGGGCGGCTTCGACACATTCCTCAAGGCGGATGTGGAACAGAAATCTAGAATACTTGAACAGATTACCGGAACAGAGATCTATTCTGAAATCTCACGCCGTATTCATGACCGAAAAAGCAATGAGAGGAAGAAGCTGGATATCCTCAATGCTGAAATTTCGGTCTTTTCGATTCTGGAACCTGAGCAAGAGAAAGAGATTGAGCAGGAGCTGCAGGCAAAGCAGAAACTGGAAACAGAGACTTCTGCAAGATTGGCGGAGGCAAGTAAGGCAATCACATGGCTGACCACTATTGGGGGCCTGCAAAAAGAGATCGTCAGCCTTACGGATGAAGCTGCCAAACTTAAGACCGATACCGAGGCGTTCAAGCAGGAACGGACCAAACTTGAACAGGCCATCAAGGCAGCATCATTGGACGGAAAATACGCAACGCTCACATCCATCCGTAAGCAGCAGGCTGACGATCAGACATCCTTGAAAACGGATGAAACTGCACTCCCTGAACTTGAATCATCTGCAAACACACAAGCTGACGCTCTTAAAGCTGCGGAACTGCTGACCATAAGAGCCAAAGCGGAGTTGAAAGCAGCAGCACCATTGATCCAGAAGATCCGGTTGCTTGATCAGAAGATTGCAGAACAGAAGAAGGCTGTATCAGGCGGCGCTGATGCCTGTACCAAGGAAGCCGCAAAGATTCAGACCGACAAGCAGACGCGAGTAGAGGAACAGAGAAAACGGACAGCCGCAGAGAGAACTCTAGAGGCTGCGGAGCTTTACCTCAAAGAGAATGCGCGGGATGAATGGCTAATCAGTGGACTTGCCGGGATTGAAGCACAGTTCGGCAACCTGCTCGCCAGGCAACAGGAGATTACGCAGAAAGAAACCGAGCTCCAAAACGCTGATAAAGCAGCGACAGATGCTTCAAAAACAATGCAGGAAATCACAAAGCAATGCGCCGTCCGAAAGCAAGAGCTGGATAAAGCCGGCAAACAACTTCACGAAGCCATGGCATCCCTGAACGTTTTACTGGGCGACAAACTACTCCGGGAATATCGTGCCGAGAAGGAAACCCTTCTTCGTGAAATGGCATTCATTGAGAAGATAGAAAAGCTTGAAGGCCATCGGGACAAACTTGAGGATGGCAAGCCGTGTCCACTTTGTGGCTCAACTGAACACCCGTTTGCAGAGGGAAATGTGCCGGTTCCTGATAAAATCGAGCAAAAGATAGAATCCCTTACTGAATTGATCACCAAGGTGGAGAACCAGGAAGCAATAATCAAAAAGCTGGAACAGGCCGAAAGCACAGCCCGTAATCACCTGAATGACAGCGAAAAGCTGGAAAACAATGCATCCAACGACAAGAGAGTCGCTGAAAAGACACTCGTAGAATTAAGAGATAGCATCACGAAACTTCGGGTCAGTTTTGAAGATCTTAAGCTAGCAGTAACGGGGAAGCTTGAACCACTTGGCATCACGGAGCTTCCAGAATCGGAGATCTCAACGCTTCTTGAATCCCTCAAATCGAGATTGAAGGCATGGCAGGAACAAGCAAGGCAAAAGAACGACATCGAAAGACAGATTGCCACCATTGACAGCGAGATGAAGCGTCTGTCTGCCGTTATTGATACGCAGGATAAGGCTCTGGCTGATAAAGAGAAGAAGCTGGAAGCACTCCAAAGCGAATGGGCTGCCGGAATAGAAGAGCGAAAGCAGCTTTACGGGGACAGAATACCTGATGAGGAAGAAAGCCGCCTGAACAGAACCATTGCGGATGCCGAAAAGGCCGAGAAGAAAGCCAGAGATCTGCACGCCGAGCTGCAGCAGAAACTGACAACGGCAAAGAACCATGTTGACTCCCTGAAGAAGCGCATCGAGCAAAGAACGCCTGAATTAAAAAAAGCGGAAACCGACTTTTCCGCCGCCCTGTTTCCGGCAGGCTTTGCAGATGAGAGAGCATTCATCGACGCTAGACTACCTCAGGAAGAGCGGGAAACCTTAGCAGCCCAGGCCTATGAGTTGGATAATGCGGGGACTGAACTCAAAGCCAAACAGAAAGACAGGGAGACGCGTCTGGCCACGGAGCTCGCCAAAAAGATCACGGACAAGACGCTTGAAGAGCTGGAGCCG
>CAYTRK010000286.1:0-3089 GCA_964440205.1 uncultured Victivallaceae bacterium | reverse complement strand
AAGCATCACCCCTGTCAATCATAAATGTCGATTGTCGAGACGTGACCCCGTAGCCTTTCGTAGCCTTTATTGTCGAGACGTGATAAACATATAGAGGCTGATCCATTGGAGGCTTAAAAAATGGTACGCTCGCATTGAGCGAGCGCCAAAGAAAGGAGGCCAACGATGGGTATGTATTGTGCAGTGAACTTGCATGGGAACAATGGGTTTTACGGGATTGTGGACGAAGGAGGGAAAAGGGTGTTCAGCAAAAGGTTGCCTAATTGCCTTGATACAGTTTTGAAGACTCTTGAACCGTACCGTGGGCAGTTGGTCGGAGGAGTGGTAGTCGAATCTACATTCAACTGGTACTGGCTTGTGGACGGGCTCAGGAAAAACGGTTACTGGGTTCGCCTGGCTAATCCTGCGGCAATGGTGCAATACGATGGGTTGAAGAATACTGACGACGAAACTGACACGTTTTTCCTGACTGAGTTGTCCAGGTTGGGTATCCTGCCGGAAGGATACATATATCCAAAGGAGGAGCGAGCTGTGCGTGATTTATTGCGGCGACGACTGCTCCTGGTCAGGCAGACGACTGCGCATATACTCAGTTTTCAGAGCCTGATTGCCAGAGAGCGAGGTGAACATATCAGCGCCAATCAGATTCGGAAATTGTGGCCTGCGCAGGTGGATCAGTTTTTTGACGATCCTCGTCTGGCTCTTATGGGGCGGACTAACATTGAGATGATCCGCTTCCTTACCTCTCGCATACGGGAAATTGAGAGAACAGTTCTGGCGGAAGCAAAACTTCGCCCTGAATTTGAGAAGCTGTTGACAGTTCCGGGGATCGGCACGATTCTTGGACTCACCATAATGCTCGAAACCGGCGATATCAACCGGTTCAAAAAGGTTGGCAATTATTCGTCGTACTGCCGCTGCGTTAAGTCTTCGCGCACATCAAACGAGAAGAAGAAAGGCGAGAACAATCGCAAGAACGGCAACCGTTATCTGAACTGGGCCTATATTGAGGCATCACAGTTTATGCGTCGGCATTGCCCGGAGGCGAAGCGCTGGTATCAGCGGAAGGCTTCGCGAAGCAAGCAGGTGGTGGCAACAAAAGCTCTGGCATCAAAGATATGCAAGGCATGTTATTTCATAATGAAGGATCAGGTTGATTTTGACGTGAAGAAGATTTTCGGATAACCGGGCTGCGGCAGGGAACCGATGTCGGGGTTGGTTTAAATCCACCCAGACGTGATTGGGACCTGTCGCATCCCACTAATATGGGTACAACGCATTGAACATCATTCTGTCATTTCGCCCGTATCATGAGTCGAAAGGGGTTGGGATATTGCTCTCTCATCGAGCAGTAGAACCGCAGATCTGTGCATTCCTTATGAACGTGATACGGCACGGATGTTTCTCTGGTCCCGTATTTTCGGGATGGTGCAGGCACGTGTGCTTTGCATAGAACCAGATGGATGACTGACCGGAATGGCATTGCCAACCGGAACTCATTAAGAAAGAGAAGACCCGGCGCGATCTGAGCGAATGGTGGTGTTGACGTTTACCGACATCAAGAAGATGAAGAAAATTCCCCGTTCAGGGGAACGGGAGGAGTTTTTTGTCTCTTGACGTCACCTCTAATGGATGACCCCTCTTCCTCGCTTGTCGATTGTCGAGACGTGACCCCTCTTCCTCTTGCTTTGCCTCCATGCTTCTTGCAGCATTCTAGTGCTTTCGGTCCGCGGTTCAAGGGAATCGTTTGTTAAGCTGTTTTTCTATTTTCGCCGTGAGGCGCATCACTTTATTTGCGACAAAGGGCTTGGGCTACTCCATCCGGCCGTTGCTGCATCCCAGCAGCCAATTCTTCTCTTCATTAGATCAATCGACCACATACCGTTCAATCCAATATCGGACAGGAAGTATTGCTGTTTCGGTGTTACGGTTCGGCATTTCTTTAACGTGGCGATCAGGGATGGATCGCGCTCTACGGGAACGAACCGGCTTCTCTCGATTCGACCATTCTTGCTTCGCCGCGGCACGTAGCGGTGATAAAAGAACCCTTCGTAGGAACGGATTGGTGTGGGAGATGAGCGTTTCCAGTGTAAATGTGTGACGAGTATCGGAGTTCCGGGAAAGTGGTTTGATACCTTTGCGAATGCCTGCTCCCCCAAGATGTAGTCTCCGCCCAAGGAACTCTGGCGGAGGATTGTCACTTGGCCAGGCCGCAGAGTGGCAGGTACACTGCGGCCGCCGCATAGCGGTTTGTACAGAAGCTTCGGGCCAGGCGGTAAAAAAATGACTTCTGCATTCGTTGGCATGATACTCATAGACCTAACCTGTTCCGGTGGTATTTTCGGTAGCTCGGATGGCAGTGGAATTATCCAATCCGCAGAGTCGTGAACAGAAATCGCATTTGTAACGAAAAGGACGAGAGTCCACTCTGTGGAAATATCTGTTGCTAATGCTGTGCCGTTGTTGCGTACCTCAAAATGGTAATGTAGACCTTTCCCTTCTGACGGTAGACGCGGAACCCAGCGCAACTCCAATGCAGGATGCATCCGATCGGCTCTCTCCAGAAATAGCAATTCTACTGCATTCGAAAGAGCGGAGCGTTCAACGCTCAAGGCATCACTCGCCGTCTGAAGTGCGATTTCATTGTGTTTCAGAACCTGTTGATTTTGGAAGAGAGTCGAAAGGGAAATGCAGGCGACAACTGCGAGAATGCACGTGGCAAAGGCACAGATGTATGCCGCCTTGGTGTAAGGTTTTTCTCCGAGCCATTTTAAGATTGATCTGATCTTAGACATCGTAATTTTAATGCTACATGAAGCTTCACGAACTATCATCTTACGCTGCGCCTGCTAGAAATACGAAGCTCTATTGTAATATTCTAACCTATATCTATCCGTTGCCTTCCACAATGGCAATCTCTTCATCTGCCAAATTGAATAATTCGGCAATAAGGTGGTTTATTTTTGTTTCCTGGGCTGAGACGTTGGCGTTCGGGTTGGTGGCTTTTGCGGTGTTCGCTTGTAGGCCTAATCTATTCGTCAACTGTTGAGAGTGTTTTTCAAGCATTATGCGGCCTCAGTGAGATGGTT
>CAYTRK010000285.1:0-3130 GCA_964440205.1 uncultured Victivallaceae bacterium | reverse complement strand
ATACCACGGCGACAGCCACGACACAAATGTCAACATGCAAGCCTACTCGGCCAAGCTGGATGTTATCAAAGTTGATTCCGTTGAGTGGGTAAAAATCAACAGCGATCTGGATGACAACCCCAACACTGGAGGAGGGAGAAGGATATTCCCGGGCAAACAATCACCTACAGACACGACCGACCGGAAGAAGGTTAAGGTTCGGGCGACCATTACCCCGGCTGTTGCGGGCCAGACAATTCATTTCAAGGCGTTTGACATTGATGATCCGTGGACAGATTCATCACCTATTGATTCCAATAGCTCAAACGGGACGGATAACCGAGGTGGTTCCGGCTCACTGTCGGCAGCCACCGCAACAACGGATGGAAGCGGGAAGGCGGAGGTTGAATTCACCGTAAGCATGCAGCCTGGTGACAACTTCCGAGTCGGAGCATGTTGCTGCAACAACCTGTCGTCCGTTACTGACAACGATGTGCCCGCGAATAACGATCCGGCAATTGCGGGACAACCGGGCACGTACTCAGAGATGCTTACAGTGTGGCGCAAGGTGTGGGTTGAGCGCGACTCAATGAAGCCGATACCTTCTTCCAAGAGGCGGGCTATTGGATGGGTTGATAAAGCAACCGTGGGGGCAGTCAATGATTATACATTTGAAGCCGATTTCGTTTTCTGGGCAGATGGCGTTCACCCAGATGAAGATGAATACGAATATGGACCTTTGACATTCATTTTGTTTGATGACAGCGGAGCCAAATCATATCTGTCGGGATTCACCGTCCTCAAGAACGAGAATAACTATTTCTCGAACAATGAGATTGTTTTTAAGCCTAAACTGACTACGGCCCAAAAAAAATCTATTGCAGATGCGACAACAGTGAAGTTCCAAATGTCCGATGATGATGATTACACTGTTTTTGATTCGCCTCACTACCCTGATGGAGGCAACGTCCTCGTTACGGCATTGGCAGATGCTTACATCCTTCCCAAGGATGCTGATTCCTACAATACGACTCCGCTGCGTTCTGCAGACCCTCATATTTCAAAGAATGAGGCTATGTTTGGAATAACCAGCACAAGAGATCTATCGAGCACCAGAGATTTCTGGGCCGCATATGTTCTCGCGTGCTTTGAGCCCTACGACGGCATCATGGGTAACAGGTATCATCTCGGTTGCGATAATGACCCTTCATCCGACCCCTCCTCGTTACTCGGCGCCTCCAAAACTATACTGGGTTTGGGTTTCCCTGGGCCAAACTGTTCATTGATATTCTTGGAAGTCATCCGTGAACTCGACCAGTTTTTAACATTTTCTGGTAGGGAACAGCATGTTGTGACTCATGAACTCGGACATACTGCTGGGATGCCTGGCCTTGGCCACAGGAGAGATGGTAAGATTATGCAGAAAAGACCTTCTGATTTTTTCGATCACGAACATTTCTGTGATAAACATATTGATAAGTTAAGATCAATGTTGAAATGGTGAGGAATGACACGATATATAAACATTTACAAAGACTCGGGAGGTTAGAGATGAAGAAGAGGATGGATGTTGCCAGCCTGCGAAAGTGGACGCTTCTCCTTTGTGCTGCAGTTGCTGTCATGTTTAGCACTGCGGCAGTCCGGATTCATGGCGGCGAGGAAGGATATTATCCAAATGAGCCTGTGTATTTAACCACAGATATTCCAATAGGAAATATAGACGAAGACTTTGCTCTCTCTTACACAATCACAACTCCCGACAACAGAGTGTGGACCAACTGCTTGACACAAGGCAACCTAGTGGGTCGACAAGTTGCATTAAGTGGGGCAGAAACAAATACACTGTTTTTTGTCAATTTTAGTTCGCAAGCGTGCACTAATGTCTTCGGAGCGGTCGGTAAGTACACCATCAGGATTCAGACCTCGACAAGCACAGTATCCGTTGTTTCGCCCCCTAACGGAGAAAAGGCGTTAGTTAGCGTGGTTCAGGGCGACATGCTTCCCCGTATTGCGTTACTCAGTAATGCGAACGACCTAGACGAAGGAATCAAAACGAAATGCAAGCAGGTCTTACGGGTGTCAGAGAATGGACGATATGCCGAATATGCGAAAGCTTACTTGGCAGTTGGTGAATTCTATGAAACGATCAATCTTGTCCCTGAAGCTGTTGGTCAATTTCGCCCGGACTTTTCTTCGGTTCATACTAAGCTTGCTGCACTACGTGTATCAAGGCCGATCTTGAAAAAAATGGTTTTGTTTCACTTAGGGTATGCGGAGGGTCTGGCAAAAAACTTGAACGCGATTAATACATTGAGTCGCTTGGTTCGCGACCTTCCTGTCAGTCCTTGGTCTGAAAGAGCGAGGAAAATGCTGACAGAGCTTACAGACTGATTCAAGGTGTTCGGTATAGGCTTATCATGGCACAATCGCAAACTCTGGACTTCCAAGAATACACACACCAGCTATAAGAAGCCCTGTCCCTGCCAGGCGCTTGTCGTACCACAAACACAATATCGATGCCGCAAGCAGAACAATTGTCATGTATACAAAAGTCGAGGTGAGATAATCCGCTGGATCGCCAATCCACTCTCGTATTCCAAATATGCTAATGCCCAGCGAAACTACCGCAAATTCAAGGGTGCGGAAAACCGTCCCGATCCACTGGTCTAGAGATTGCGGATAGAGTGTAAATGTTGGCAAGGATTCTTTCTCTCTTCCGATGAAGATCAGTAGAATCAAGGCCATATATATAATACCAAGCGCCACCATTGGCTATCACTCCTCGCGGTATGGCGTCTGTTTGCCTACGGCATCGGGCGCCATGACTGTCTTTAGAAAAACGATTCCCTGTAGCGGTTTGATCGCCTGCCAGTAGTTGTTCTCGCCCGACCGGATCATGCTCTTTCCCGCCTGTTCCCCGTCTCCTGCCGTAAGCGTTCGACCGACCCCATCTATTCAGTCTAGCCAAAATCAGCATACCCTTACTCTTCAAGCTATAAAAAGTAGGCGGCTATGGTCAAGCGGAAAGTAACAGTTTCAGCGGCAAAGAATCGCCGCAGGGGTCAGGAGTCAGGAATCAGAGGTCAGAAAGGCTACGGGGTCATCCATTAGAGGTGACGTCAAGAGACAAAAAACTCCTCCCGTTCCCCTG
>CAYTRK010000284.1:0-3136 GCA_964440205.1 uncultured Victivallaceae bacterium | reverse complement strand
CCAAGATTAGGGTAACTCTCGATGGGTTAGCTAGTGCCGCCACGGTAGCCGGATGGGTCGAAACCAACCATTAGGTGATCTGCGTAAATCTGGCCGCACGCGACCTCCAGATGACACCCCTCTGCCCGGGACGTCGAAGCTGGATGATACTATGTTGCGCGTTCGGATGCCTTGCGACAAGGCAATCACACTGCCAGTGAGTTGCTACGGGCACCTTTTGGGGCGGGCATAACTAGACCGGTTCGGATGATGAAGTGAGTCCGCTGTAAATTTGACGGTACCTCTAGTAGCAAGCCTGATGTTCACGCTGTAGCGTTTCATCGAAAGCAGGGAGGTTTTGAAAAATCAAAGGGGTTTCTGCTGCTTTCTGAGGAACGTCTGATCTGATGATGAAGCGTTCATCAATAACTTCGTTGGAGGCTCCACCCAATGGCCGTCGCCAGCAGGCGCCGGAAGTGCAGAATCGTGCTCTCGTCCGACACTGCGTCCTCGTCGAGCTCGATACCAACGGAGCGACGCATCGACTCCGGATCATGCAGGGCTTCTTCAGTGCCTGGATCCGAAAGATCGTAGATCTGCTGCAGGCAGCAGATGCGAAGCTTGATTATCAGCGGCAGCGGTACACGGCCACCGCGTGTCTTCGTGGGCCTGAGGTAATGAGGCTCGGTGAGGGCGCAGAGTTTGGACCACGGGATGACTTGGTCCATCTCCGCCGAGAACGTCTCGCGCCGTGTCTTTTTCTTGTTGGCGTACACGCGACCGGCGAGCATGGTCTGTCTCATTGGCGGCAGGCCTCTATCCTAAGCTCGACGGCATTATCGCCCTCCGTAGCTTTTAAATTTGAGTATCCCTAAATGAGCCAGAAAAACCGTATAGCAAGCAAGCGAACTAGCATTATTGGTCTGCGGTAATGCATTAGGAGGCGTATCAGCAGTAGGGGCAAGCATTCGCACACCCTGATTTAGGAGTAAATGATCGCTGAGGTGAGCTGCCTAGTACTACCTCAGGCAAGACAGGATGTAACCTAGCATGGCCAATAGTGGATTCATTAGAACTAACAGAAACCTGACAAGTGTGAGTCAGTATACCTACACGCTGGATGACGTGATCGTTGATGGCAAGACGGGAGCGGTTCTGGAGTCGAATGGGGACCTGATATTTGAGCTGCTCTACGAGGTTTTGTATTGGAATCCCATAATTCCTGGGCGAGTCCTAATTGATGATGAGTTAAGAGCAGCTGAGGTTCAAAGAAGGTACCGTCTCCTTTCCTCAGAAATTGCTGACTCGTTCAATCGCGTCCCGTTCAACCGCCTTCCAAGTCTGCCATCCGATAAAGAGGCTTATTACATGTTACATCCAACCGGTTGGTACCCGTATGGTCATCTTCACGACGCTATCGGCCGTCTCTTTCATTATCGAGATGTGACCAAGAACGACGCTCTTCTGCTGTGCAGCAGAACCGACCGTGTCACCGACTTCAGTGATCATGCGGGCGCCATCGGTTTTAAAGCTGATAACGTTGTAGAGGTCAGAAAATTCGACCGTTTCCTCAAGGTGCCAAGGCTTCATTATGGTGTAAACCCGTCCGTCTACACTACATTTACTGAAGAGTCCTATGACTGGCTACTTGGTTGTTACCGACGCTACTTCAAGAAAGTCGATACCTCGCAGCGGATTCCGGGAATCTATCTGTCAAGAAATCATGTACGAAACGGTCAGCGAGGGGTAATCAACAACGAGGAAGTGGAGGAAATGCTACGAGACTTCGGGTTCACCGTGCTCACCGGTAGGGAGCCACTTGAAACCACCTATGCGCTTTTCTCAACTGCGAATCGAATTATCGCGCCGCACGGTTCGTCGTTAGTGAATACGATCTTCTCGCCGCCGGATGCGCAAATTCTGGAATTTTGTCCCGATAACCGTGAGGACCATTCCTTTGAGCGAAAGCTTAAGGCGTGCCTGAACTATCGCCACGTTCTTGTCCCTGGAGATGATGCTTTTAATATTGAAATACCAACCGGCATCATCAAGGATTTTTTGCATGCTTAGAAAAACCTTGTTTATACACATCCCGAAGACCGCGGGGATGAGCTTGAGCCACACAGAGCTTGTTCGAAGTTCGAGCGCCAAAATACACCCTCTCAAAGGGCCGATCACAGAGAAGATAGAAGAACTCGGCGCCGAGGAGTTTTTCAAGTTTGCTTTTGTCCGCAACCCCTGGGATAGATTCTTCTCCTTATATAACTATTTTCACAACATGGATGAGAGTCATCAGTTTTATAAGTACAATCATCACTTTCTGCCAGAGGTTAAGAAGTTCAAAACTTTCGACGAATTCTGTCTCGCATTTCCGACACTCCGATTACGCAATAACTTCCATTTCTACCGGCAAACAGAGTATGTTCTGGACGCCGCGGGTCGCCGTGTTACGGATTTCCTCGGGCGCTATGAAAACCTTCAAAAGGATGCGCAGCGATTATGTCGCCAATTGGAGCTTGGACCTCCGGAGGCAATTCCACACAAGAACAGATCAAACACCCTTGATTACCGGGAACATTACACGCCGAGCGGGGTGGAAGTTATTGGTAAATACTATGAGAGCGATATTCAGCAGTTTGGTTATGCCTTCTCGACTTAGAGCTGTGTGCAGTAATTGAACTGATGCGAGCCGGCTTACGGGTGACTGCTCTGGACGTTCGGATGATGATCCAAGTGCGGTGGTCAACGGAGGCTCCCGGCGCGATGCCGGGAGGTGCCAGGGGCTGATCGGAGGCAAGTTGCATTCCTGCTCGCGGCGCGGCGTTGTGACCGTAAAAGGCGCCAGATCCCACAAGGGTCGGTCGGCATGCATGAAAAGCGGACTGCATGAGGATCTCGCTGGGTAGCGATGAACTTGCTCGCCGGACATGCGGCAAAGCCAGCGAAAATCGTGTGACTCCATCATGTCAATGAACGGTATAATGCACCAGTTTGTGTTACCCACTCCTTGTTTTTCAATTGGGCGTTTGATTGTGGTCTAAGCCTGGAGTCGCTTCTCGGTACGCAGGTTCAGTACCAGCCCCTCGGGATAGAGTCGTCAGATTTATTGATGAATACCGCATCGAAATATCGTAAAGTGCCGTCGTCGTCCCTGCCG
>CAYTRK010000283.1:0-3140 GCA_964440205.1 uncultured Victivallaceae bacterium | reverse complement strand
GCGTGACTAAAGAAAGGGCGCGAAAGGGGGGAGGGGGACGAGTAAGAGGGGCAAGACAGGGCTTGGGTGTACGGGAGATTTTTTATGAGTAAGGTGTCGGAAAGTTATTTATCCAAGGTATTGCAGCAGAGCGGGCTGTTTTCGGAGGATCAGATCTCTGATTTAATTGAACAGACTCGGTCGGGAGATTCCAGTATTACCGAAGTTGTAGTTAGTAACGAGTATGCCAGTGAGGAAGCTTTTCTCAGGTCGGTGGCTGACGTGATGAATCTGTCTTTTGTCCGGGTTGGTAATGAGCCTATCGACCAGGAGGCGTTGGATAAGTTGTCTACCAAGACGGTGTTTCAGTACAACGTAATACCGATATCCTTTGAGAGCGGCGTTTTGACTGTGGCATGCAAAGACCCGTTTGACCTCGCGCTTGTTGATACTTTGCGGATAGCTTCGGGTACCAGGGTGAAGCTTGCGTTGAGTCCGTCTTCGGACATCAACAAGGCGGTGACTTCTTTTTACGGGGTGGGGGCTGACACGGTTGACCGCATGATGAGCGATGGAAGGTACGAGGTGGCTCCTGAGGAGGATTTAGCCAAGACTGATCTTGGTCAGATGGACCAGGAAGCTTCTATTGTAAAATTTGTAAATCAGATTATATGGGAAGCCTGTGAGCAGGGCGCTACGGATATACATGTTGAGCCGATGGAAGATAAGCTCCGGATTCGCTACAGGATTGACGGTGTATTGCACCAGACGCCGGTGCCTCAGCAGCTTAACAGGTTCCAGGCTGCCATCATTTCGAGGATCAAGGTTATGGCGAACATGGACATAGCAGAGAAGCGTCTTCCTATGGACGGGCGGATAGGTCTTCGTGTGGGGAGCGAGGACATAGACATTCGTGTTTCGACTATGCCCACGGTTTACGGAGAAAGTGTCAGTTTGCGTTTGTTGCAGAAGAGCAGCGAGTTCATAGGCTTGAAAGAGCTGGGTTTGAGCGATTATGAACGGGACCTGGTTCAGAAGATAATTCACAAGCCCAACGGCATTGTTCTTGTTACCGGGCCTACCGGGTCGGGCAAATCGACATCGCTTTATGCGTTTTTGAATGAGATCAACCAGGTTGACAGGCGTATTCTTACGGCTGAAGAGCCGATAGAATACGAGATGGAGGGCATCAACCAGCTGTTGGTCAGGCCGCAAATCGGTTTAACTTTTGCGCGAGCGTTGAGATCTTTTCTGAGACAGGACCCGGACATCATAATGGTCGGGGAGGTGCGTGACGTGGAGACTGCGGAGATGGCTATTCAGGCTTCGCTGACCGGGCACCTTGTTTTCAGCACGTTGCATACAAACGATGCGGCGGGGGCCTTTACGCGGCTGCTTGACATGGGCGTGGAGCCTTATCTTGTTGCTTCGGCAGTCGAGGCTGTGATTGCCCAGCGGCTCGTCAGGAAGCTTTGTCCGGAGTGCCGTAAGGAGGTTCAGCCTGACAGTGATTTTCTTAATGAGGTGGGCTTTCCGTCTGAGGGTCGCGGGACGGAAACTATTTTTGAGCCGGTTGGCTGTGAGAAGTGTCGTGACACTGGTTTTCGCGGAAGGGTCGGGTTGTTTGAGACTTTGCAGGCAACTGATGACATTGAGTCCCTTGTAGTGACTCACAGTTCTACGCACATTATAAAACAGAAAGCCATAGAGCACGGCATGCGGACACTCCGGGACGATGGATGGGCCAAAGTCCGGGCGGGGGTGACCAGTGTTGAAGAGGTGTTGCGGGTGACCGAGGAAGCTCAGGAGACGGCTGCAGCGATGTAGATTCCGACCCGATAAGTTTTGTGCGTTTTGCGTAACGGCGGCAAACTCGGCGCGTGAATAGATCAGGTTAGGGAGTGAATTAATTTATGGCGTTATTTGATTACAAGGCAAGAGCTTCTGACGGCAGAAAAGTGGAAGGTTCGGTCGAGTCGAGGGATCGCCAGGCCGCTTTGCTGGAGATTGAGCGATCGGGGTACATTCCGGTCTCTGTTTCTCTTCGCGGTCAGAAGTCGCAGCAGGCATCGGATGCGAAGCCGAAATTCACATGGAGGCGCGCCGGCCCGCGGATGAGTTCGAGAGAGATTCTTGTTTTCACAACTGAATTGAGCGACCTACTGGCGTCGGGAATGACCCTGGGCAACGCATTGAATGCTTTGGCCAACAGGAAGACCGGGCGTTCCTCGGACGAGATATTGGTTTCGCTTAGAGATAACATCATGCGTGGAGCCAGTCTTTCGGAGGCTATGGCGGGTTTTCCTAAGACGTTCCCCTCGCTTTATGTCAGCATGATTCGCGCCGGGGAGGCCAGCGGCGCGTTGCCCGAGGTTTTGCGGCGGCTTGTTGAGCACTACGAGCGTATGCAGGAACTTAAAGAGAGCGTTATGATGGCATTGCTTTACCCGGTGATCGTATTGTTTGTGGGGCTTGTGCTCATGATTTTCATGATGCTTGTTGTTGTTCCGCAGTTTGAGAAGGTATTTGAACAGATGGACGCCTCCATGCCGCTGGCGACCAGGATGCTGATAGGGATGAGCCGAGGGATGGGCAATTACGGGCTGTTCATTCTGGCTGGTGTTATAGTTTTGGTTGTGCTTGCCTTCAGGGCGGTCAAGACACCTTCCGGGCGATTGTGGTGGGACGGATTTCTTTTAAAGACGCCTTTGATCAAGGGGATTATAGCTTCCAGTGTATATGCCAATTTTGCCAGGACCTTGGCTACGCTGCTGAATAACGGGGTGCCGGTTCTTAAGGCTCTCGGCATTGTGAAGGACACGGTGGGCAATACAGTTGTGGGTAAGGAGATTAAAAATGCGCGCGAGCGGGTGACTGACGGCACGACTATTTCCGGTCCGCTTGCAGCCGGCAAGGTGTTTCCTCCGCTTATGATTGAGATGCTGACTGTAGGCGAGCAGACCGGCGATATGGCAGGCGCTTTGACGCACATTGCCCAGCGGTATGAGAATCAGCTTGACCGGAACGTAAAGATTCTCACGACCGTGCTGGAGCCGATATTTATTCTTGTGATTGCGGTGGTAGTGGGTTTTGTGGCGTTGAGTATTCTAATGGCCGTGATGGATCTGACCAGCGGGCTGGGGGTGTGAGGGGGAGGGGGA
>CAYTRK010000282.1:256-3149 GCA_964440205.1 uncultured Victivallaceae bacterium | reverse complement strand
CGCAGCAGCGCTCTCCACGCTCTCGCTACGAAATTCTGTGAGATATGCGGGTTAGACGGGATGAACCACAGTCATTTGACGCGGCAGGCAGGATTAACAGGATAGGGAGAAGGAGATAGGGGAAAACTACGAAAGGCGCGGAAGGCGCGGAAAGCGCGGAAGGGTAGCAGGCTGGAGAACAACCTGCGGTATTGAGGGAGACAAGGAAATATTCAATGAAGAAGGAAAGGGAAAATTGAGGATGAGCAGGGTTCTTGTGATAGGGGCAGGCGGGGTAGGGAGTGTAGTGGTAAAGAAGATGGCAAGGGCGCCGGATGTCTTTACGGACATATATCTTGCAAGTCGGACACTGGAGAAATGCAAAGCGATACAGGCGTCGGTAGATCGTCCGATTCAGATTGCCAGGGTAGACGCGGACAGGTCTGAGCAGGTGGCTGCGCTTATAAGGGAAACGGGCGCGGAACTTGTTGTGAATGTGGCGCTTCCGTATCAGGATCTGGCAATAATGGACGCGTGTCTTGAGCAGGGGGTCCATTATCTTGATACGGCCAATTACGAGCCGAAAGACGAGGCAAAATTCTGTTACAAGTGGCAATGGGACTATCGTGAGAGGTTCAGAAAGAGTGGCTTGATGGCATTGCTTGGATGCGGGTTTGATCCGGGCGTGACAAACATTTTTTGCGCTTATGCGCTGAAGAAGCTGCTTGATGAGATCCACTATGTTGACATTCTGGATTGTAATGCCGGCGACCACGGGCATTCTTTTGCGACAAATTTCAATCCGGAGATAAACATACGTGAAATAACTCAGCCGGGTCGTTACTGGGAGGATGGCAATTGGATTCAGACTGATCCGCTTTCGGTTCATCGTTCATTTGATTTTCCGAATATAGGTCCGCGAGAGATGTACCTCCTTTATCATGAAGAGATGGAATCTCTTGTTGAGAATATTCCCGGAGTCAAAAGAATGCGTTTCTGGATGACATTCGGGGAGGAGTATCTGACGCATTTGCGGGTTCTGGAGAATGTTGGTATGACGCGAATAGATCCGGTGGAATACGAAGGCAAGAAGATTGTCCCTTTGAAGTTTCTGAAGGCGCTTCTTCCTGATCCGGCCTCTCTTGCGGAAGGCTACAGGGGAAAGACATGTATCGGCTGTATGGTGACGGGGCTGAAAAAAGGTAAAGAAAAGACGTTCTATATATATAACATATGCGATCATGCTGAATGTTTCAAAGATGTCGGCGCGCAGGCGGTTTCGTATACTACAGGCGTTCCGGCAATGATTGGCGCGAAGCTTATGCTTGAGGGTGTTTGGACGGGGCAGGGTGTCTTCAACGTTGAAGAGTTTGATCCCATGCCCTTTATGAACCAGCTTGGGCAGTACGGGTTGCCGTATGTTGTTGAGGAGCGCGGGGAACACGGAGGTTTGGAGGACAATTGAAAGACTGGGAACAAGATCTAGCGTTGGCTTCTATTGACACACCTGCGCACGTAATTGATGCGCGAGCGATAGATCAAAACCTTGAGATCCTGGCGGAAGTCAGGCACAGGACCGGATGTCGAGTACTTCTTGCTTTGAAAGCGTTTGCATTCTGTCCATTGTTTCCTCTCGTAAGCAGGTACCTGGATGGGATTACCGCCAGTTCTTTAAACGAGGCAAGGCTCGGGAGAGAGCATTTCGGCAAAGAAGTTCATGTATGCGCGCCAGCTTACAAAGATGAGGAATTTCCCGATTTGCTTTCGCGCGCAGACCACATAGTTTTCAATTCTCTTGCCCAGTTGAGGCATTTTGCTCTTAAAATGGGTTCCTCGGGCAGATACGTTGAAAAAGGGCTCCGATTGAACCCGATGCATTCGGAAACGGAATTTGCTTTATATGATCCTTGCGCTGAATTTTCCCGTCTTGGCGTGAGGCGCAAGTCATTGAAACGCGACGATGCTGATTCGGTTGACGGATTTCATTTCCATACCTTGTGTGAAGCCAATGCTGGAGCGTTTGCCAGAACGCTCAAAGAGGTTGAGCGGCAGTTCGGCGATTTGTTTGGCTGCGTCAAATGGCTGAACATTGGCGGGGGGCATCACATTACGCGTGAAGACTATGATCGGGACACGCTTTGCCGCGAAATTGAGCGCATTAAGCGGGAGTATGATCTTGAGGTTTACATTGAGCCGGGGGAAGCGGTTGCCTTGAATGCCGGCGTTCTTGTTGCATCGGTCCTGGACATAATTGAGAATCAAAAGAAAATTGCGATTCTTGACACATCGGCGAGCGCGCACATGCCCGACGTCTTGGAAATGCCTTACCGGCCGCAGGTAATCGGAGCTGGAGGCCCGGGGGAATTTGCTTATGAATATAGGCTTGGCGGAAACACCTGCCTGGCTGGAGATGTGATTGGAGACTACACATTCAGCCGTCCATTGAAAGTCGGAGACAAACTTGTTTTTAGAGATATGGCTCATTATACAATGGTAAAAAGCACAACTTTCAACGGGTTGAGCCTGCCTGATGTTTACCTCTTTGATTCCAGCACGGGAGAAGTCAATAAAGTTTACGAATACCGGTACAAGGATTTTGAGAGGAAAAATGGAGATATGCGGGGTAAGGCCGGTTGAGTGATTTGGCGGAGTAATAAGGGGAAGCAGGGGGAAGAAACTACTAAATACGCTAAAGGACACTGAATTGCCTGGGGAAAGCCCCTGCAATCTTTCTTTTCGTGTATTTAGCGTATTTCGTAGTTTCTCTTTTTCTTTGCGATTCTCTGTGATCCTTTGCGGTGAATCATCCTGTTCTTATTCTTCCTTGGCGGCGACTATGCGGAAGCCTATTGTATCGTACCTGACATCGGGTCTGTCGAAACCGTGGTAATCGACTCTGAGGCTTTTGTCGCTG
>CAYTRK010000282.1:0-246 GCA_964440205.1 uncultured Victivallaceae bacterium | reverse complement strand
AAAAACCAGCTTCCCCCGCGCCTGACTTTATATTTGCGTGAGCCGTCGTACCAGTCAAGGCACCATTCCCACACGTTTCCTCCGACTCCGTAAAGCCCCCATTCGTTGATGCCGCTTTCGGTAACGGGGGCTGTCACTGCATAGCCGTCGTCATAGTTGCGAAGCCCGTTCCATGGTGAAATATGCTTGCGGGCAGTGCGATCGGAATAGTTTCCGTATTTCGGGGGCAGATGATGTCCCCACGGG
>CAYTRK010000281.1:0-3167 GCA_964440205.1 uncultured Victivallaceae bacterium | reverse complement strand
CGTACCCATCCAACCTGCGCGCCCCCTTCCTCTGTCGACTTTGGCGCAGACATGGTGGCAGACACCTTTTTCTTGTTTCCCGGCGTATTGTTGATTAAATTCTGTTCTTTATAGCGACAAACGGTAAGGATGGTTTGATGGAAGAAAACAGCAATCATGCAAGCGGAAAGATTGATGTGGCGTATGTTGCGAATCTGGCCCGGCTTGACCTTACGGCGGATGAGGCCGCAGAGTTTGAAGGTCAGTTAAAGGAAGTTGTCCAGTATATGGCTAAGATCGGCGAGCTTGATCTTTCCCATGTGGAGCCGACCTCGCACGCGGTTAATATAGAGAATGTTTTGCGAGACGACAGGTCGGAATCGAGTCTGGAAAGGGAACTGGCACTTAAAAACGCGCCGGAGCGGACTGAAGAGCATTTCAAAGCGCCAAGGATTGTGGGGTAGGTCTTTCCTGGAGGGCGGAATATGAAGTTGGCGGAGAAGACTTTAACCGAGGCATTATCCCTGCTGGAGAAGGGAGAATACAGTTCTGAGCAGCTTGTTGCATCGGTGTTGGAGAGTATAGAGGTCCGCGACGGTGAAATAGGGGCATATCTCAGGGTCGATGCTGACGCGGCACGGGAAGCGGCTGTTCGAAGTGACCGTTTGAGGTCGCGGGGCCGGGCTCGAAAGCTGGAAGGTGTGCCGATAGCAATCAAGGACAACATTAATGTTCGTGGTTCGGAATGCACCTGCGGTTCCAGGATGCTTGCGGGTTATATTTCGCCGTATGATGCGACGGCCGTGGCTAAGCTTCGCGATGCCGGGGCGGTGTTGCTTGGTCGCACAAACATGGACGAATTCGGGATGGGGTCTACCACGGAGAATTCCGGTTATAAACTTACCAGGAATCCCTGCGACACTTCCTGTGTGCCCGGCGGTTCGAGCGGGGGTTCGGCTGCTGCGGTTGCGGGCAATCTGGCCATTTGTGCTTTGGGCAGTGACACCGGAGGTTCGCTTCGTCTTCCTGCATCGTTCTGCGGTTGTGTCGGGTTCAAGCCTTCGTACGGCCGGGTTTCGCGGTATGGACTTACTGCGTATGCATCTTCGCTGGATCAGATAGGCCCGATTACTAAGACGGTAGCTGATGCTGCGTTATTGCTGGGAGTTATTGCGGGGCATGATCCGAAGGATTCATCATCGGTATTTACGGAAGCGCCCGACTATGCGGGTTGTCTGGCGCGAGACATGCGAGGAGTGAGGATTGGTGTTCCCCGTGAGTATTTTGTGGGTGGTTCCGATCCTGAAGTCGCGCGCATTGTAAGGAAAGCCATAGATCTTTGCGGTGAAAGGGGAGCCGAGACTGTGCAGATTGAGCTTCCGCACACAGAGTACGCTATTTCCGCATATTATCTTATTGCTGCAGCGGAGGCTTCGGCGAATCTTGCTAGGTTTGACGGTGTTCGTTATGGTTATCGGCGCCCTGGCTGTGACGATCCCATAGAGATGTATGTTCGTTCCAGGGCCGAGGGATTCGGCAAGGAGGTGAAGCGGCGCATAATACTGGGCACTTATGCCTTGAGCAGCGGGTATTATGATGCGTATTATCTGTCTGCTCAGAAGGTGCGGACTCTGATAAGGTCTGATTTTGAAGAAGCGTTCAAGAAATGTGATGTTATCATGGGTCCTGTAGCCCCCACGCCTCCCTATGGAATCGGGGAAAAGGTTAATGATCCGTTACAGATGTATCTGACGGATGTTTTCACTGTACCCGCCAGCATGGCCGGCATTTGCGGGATCAGTGTGCCGTGCGGGAAATCTGCTGCCGGTCTTCCGGTGGGGCTGCAGATTCTTGGAGGCGCTTTTTGCGAGGACGAGGTTCTTGGGGTTGCCTCCGCCTTCGAGCGGCTGGCGGGAAAGGGGGCTGAAAAATGAAATTGCCTCCGGGGGTGGATTACCAGGTTTCTATAGGGCTTGAGGTGCATGTTCAGCTCAGGACGCGGTCGAAAATGTTCTGCGGCTGCAGTACTGAGCACGATGCAGAGCCTAATACTAATATCTGTCCTGTATGCCTGGGTTATCCGGGCTCTTTGCCGGTCATTAACAGGGAGGCTGTTAAGTTCACGGTTCTGGCCGGGTTGATGCTGGGGTCGCGGATTAACATGCGCAGCAAATTTGACCGGAAAAGTTATTTCTATCCCGACATGCCGAAGAACTACCAGATATCTCAGTATGACATACCTTTCTGTGAAGGCGGGACTGTGACGACCGGTTCCGGAGGAGAAGGCAGAATCAACATCAAGAGAATACACCTTGAGGAGGATGTGGCAAAGAGCGTTCATTCTGCAGGATACAGCGAGTTGGATTTCAACAGGGCTGGTATTCCGCTGATGGAGATTGTGAGTGAGCCGGAGCTTGACTCGCCGGATGCGGCTTTTGCCTATTTGCAGTCTTTGAAGGAGATACTCATGTACGGGCGGGTCAGTGACTGCAATCTGGAGCAGGGGAACATCCGGTGTGATGTCAACTGCAGCCTTCGGCCTGCCGGAACAGATAAGCTTGGTGTTAAGACGGAGATAAAGAATCTTAATACGTTTCGGGGTGTTCACGATGCGTTGGTTTACGAGATCAGCAGGCAGGTTGAGGAGTTGAGCGGAGGGGGCGCCATTTATCAGGAGACTCGAAGATGGGATGCTGAGGCCGGGATGACTTTTTCGATGCGGTCCAAGGAATACGCTCATGATTACAGGTATTTTCCCGACCCTGATCTGCCTCCCGTCTGTCTTTCGCAATCGGATATTGATTTGTGGGCAGGCGAGATACCTGAACTGCCCAGACAGAGGCGTGACCGGCTGGCTCGGGAATACGGCATTCCCGAGTATGACGCCAGGGTGCTTGTAGCCGACAAGGGGCTTGCGGATTTCTTTGAGCGGGCTGCAAAGGCCTGTGATAATCCCAAGGCGGTTTCCAACTGGGTCATGACAGAGATGAGCAGGATGCTTTCTGAAACGGGCAGGGAGATCGGGGATCTGACTCTGGAGCCCGCGGACCTGGCGGAACTGGTGAAGCTGGTGGATAACAAAGTGGTGAGTTTCACAGGCGCCAAGAAGGTTTTCGAAGCGCTTTTCAGCGAAGGGGGAAGTCCTGTCGCTCTTGTGGAGCGTCTGGGCGTGGGGCAGGTGAGCGATG
>CAYTRK010000280.1:0-3181 GCA_964440205.1 uncultured Victivallaceae bacterium | reverse complement strand
GGACATAAATATCGAGGTGAACGAGGGGGAGTTCCTGGCCCTGATCGGGGCAAACGGCGCAGGAAAGTCGACCCTTCTGGAGTCTATACTGGGCCTGCACCATCGTCGCACGGGCCGCATTCACTTCCAGGGTCTGGACATCACCTATCTCCCGACGGAGCGGATTGTGGCGAAGGGCATTGCGCTGTGCCCGGAGGGGCGAGGCATTCTTCCGGAGATGAGCGTAAAGGATAATCTTCTTCTGGGAGCCTATCACAATCGAAACAGCATCCCATCCGGCTTGGAAAGAGTGTATCAGTTCTTTCCTCTACTCAAGGAAAGCGAAAACCGTAAGGCTGGATCATTGAGCGGCGGGCAGCAGCAGATGCTTTCTATCGGGCGGGCAATCATGGCGTTCCCTACGCTTCTGATGATGGATGAGCCGTCCCTAGGTCTTGCCCCGATCGTCGTCAACGAGTTGTTCAGAACCATAAACAGCTTTGCGGACGAAGGGCACACCATCCTGCTCTCCGAACAGAATGCCATGAAATCTTTGCAATACGCAAAGAGGGTAT
The DNA here is from genome assembly GCA_964440205.1 of uncultured Victivallaceae bacterium. GTDB lineage: Bacteria > Verrucomicrobiota > Kiritimatiellia > UBA8416 > CAYSRM01 > CAYSRM01. The sequence goes on along the minus strand of CAYTRK010000280.1, from coordinate 2,627 downwards.
ACGTGTTCGAGACAGGAAGAATCGTCATGAAGGGATTATCCAAGGAGTTAATTAACAACGGTGGAGTCATTCAAGCCTATCTGGGCGTAAACAAATAGTGACTTGAAACATCCGTTGTTCTGATCTTGGGGCGATATCTTGGATATTTTTCTGGCTCAATTAATCAACGGCATTGCCCTCGGAAGTATGTACGCTCTGGTGGTCACCGGTTTCAATTTGCTTTTACTCGTTGCGGGTGTCGTCCAATACGCATATGCTCACATTGTCGTTATCGGAATGTATGTTGCCTGGGGAGTGCTCAAAGCGACCGACGGCAATACCTGGCTCGCGGTCCCTGCGGCTATCCTGGCTTCCACCCTCCTGAGTATGATGACTGAACCTCTTTTCAGACCTCTCACCAAAAAAGGGGCCATCAACCAAAGCCTCGTCATGTCCATCGGCATCTCTCTGATTCTGACGCACATCATGGCAACGCACCTTCACCATGGCGTGCCCATATCTTTTCCCGAGAGCTTCTCTGGAAACACGGCTGTCTTTCAATCCGGAGCAGCAGCCATTTCCATTGGGCAAGTGTTTACCTTCGTCGGGACCATCCTGTCTGTTGCCGTCTTTCTGTACCTTCTGAACAGGACCATGACGGGCCGATCTCTCCGGGCTATGGCCCAGAGCCCTTTTGTGGCCCGGTTGCTGGGAATTCCCATGATCAGAATGGGCCTGACAAGCTATGGAATTGCGGGCTTTCTCGGAGGCATCACCGCCGTGTTTTTTGCAATGGCCCTCGGCTCCGCATCCCCTGCACTGGGTGATACCCTGGGTTTGAAGGTCATTGCCACAGTTCTCTTCGCGGGTGTCGGGAATCTCTTGGGCGGCATGTTCTGCGGTCTCATTCTAGGTGTGATCGAATGCATCGCCACTGGATATCTGCCTGGGCACTGGTCCAATGCCATCGCCTTTTCCATGATCATGATTGCCGTCTTCATCAAACCCGAAGGTCTTTTCGGTGCCCGAGCATAAGGATTGAGCATGTCCTTTGCCTTCATTCAATTCATCAATTTCACGGTGATCTACATCCTGCTGAGCTGGGCCGTCTACCTCCCGTACCGCTGCGGTCAGCTCTATCTCGCACCGGTCTACACTATGGCCGCCGGTGCCTACTTCGCCGCTTATGCAGCCACCACTTGGAACTGGCCTATTTTTGCGGCATTGATGGTCACCCCGTTCGTGGGAGCGCTGTTCGCCTTCATCCCAGCCCAGGGACTCAAGAGGGCACCAGGCTTCACAACGGCCGTAGTTTCGCTGGGTCTGATCTTCGTGCTGCAGACCGTGATTCAGAATCTCAAGTTTCTAGGAGGTATCGCAGGATATTTCGGCATTCCTATGATGGAATGGCCTTTGATCACTTCATTGACCGTGCTGGTCCTAGCCACCATTCTGGTGCATCGCCTGGACCATTCTCGGCTGGGTCGGGCCGCCGAACTGATTTACTACAATCGAGAGGGCGCCGAATGCTTTGGGATCAATACGGGGCGCGTCTCTATTCTTTTACAAACCGTCGCAGGAGCCTTTGGAGCGATTGCAGGAGCACTCTTTGCTTTTACACTGGGAGCGATCACACCGGACAATTTCGGATTTCAACTGCTTCTCATCGCATTTCCCATCGTTTTCATTGGCGGAAACTTCACGATGTGGGGTGTTCTTATTTTTGCGCCCGTGCTCTGGGGATTACCTCTCGTGCTTCCTGAGGCAATTGCTCAGTGGAAAGACTATATCTACGGAGGGCTTCTAATTATCGTTCTAATTATAAGACCAGAAGGCGTTATTGACAAAAAAACCATAAGAAGGGTACATAATTTCGTTCCTAAGCAGTTGTATCGTCTCATGGACCATGCACATTAAACTTCATTACAGAAAGGGGTATGAAAATGCAAAGTTTGAAAAGCCGTGTGTTCTCCTTTTGTTTGGCTTTTGCCATTGCTTTTTCATTTCTTCCCGCTGGAGCATCGGGGACTGAGCCGGTTGTCGAGGAATGGAGGATTCCGTTCCTTGCTTTTCTCACAGGCCCCTATGCTGGATTTGGATTGCAGATCAAATGGGCGGCCGATGAAGCGGTGAGAGAGATCAACGAGCAAGGAGGTATTGCCGGCCGCCCGATCGTCATTGAGTACCACGACACCGCTCTGGACCCTGCCAAGGCCGCCACGGAAATGGCCAAGGTGGTGAAGAAAAGTCTTTTGATTTACGGACCCATTGCGGCGACCACTACCAAAGCGGCCATGCCACTCGCTGTTCGCGAAAAGGCGTTTGCCATGGCTGTTGCCTGCGGTCTGGGAGTCAACCTGGAGTTCCACCCATGGACGATTCATTTTCTCGGGGAGCCCATGAAGATCATCGAAGGACCGATGAAGAGCTGGGTGAAGCGCAATCCCGACATGAAGTCCGTGGTGCAGTTCACCTGGCCCCTGGATCCGACGTGGGTCGAGATTGCCGGTGCACAGCGGGCCATCCTCGAGGATCATCAGCGACAGCGCGCCGTGCGGGCGCAGCGCGCCGCGGCCCAGAACCTGCATGACGTAGTTCAGATGCCAGCGGAATTCGCCGAACGTGCCGCAGATCAGGCAATCGGCCTC
>CAYTRK010000279.1:0-3187 GCA_964440205.1 uncultured Victivallaceae bacterium | reverse complement strand
CCAAAGGCAAAATGATCCGTATAGAAGCAAATGATATAAGCATGATAGGCAGGGCCACCCAGGGAGTCCGGCTGATCAACCTTACAGAAGGCGATAAGCTGGTCTCAGCAGCGACATTCGAGCCGGACCCGGACGAAGATTCAATGACACACCAGGCGGATTAATCCAGGCGCTACTCGACGTCGTCAACAATTTCTCTCATTATCGTCCTGTAACCCTTGCCTTCGCGCATCTCTTCTTCAATGCTGCGGATAATGGTGTTGGGCGGACGCGACCCGCTTTCGACAAAATCAATGGTGCGCGGACCAACTTTGATAGAGTCTCCCGGCTTCAGCACAGCAACATCTATAGTCTTGTCGTTTATAAGCGTCCCGTTGCGCGAACCAAGATCCTTTATAACATAATCCCCGGCCCAGAGAATTACAGATGCATGAATCCGGGATACTTTGTCGTCGCAAATTACAATGTCCGCTTCCGAAGACCGTCCTATTGTCAGTTCGGTATCGGCAAGAGGCATTATCTCATTCGACCCTTCAGTATTTCTGTATCTTAATTCCATTTTATCTCCTCCGCACTCCTTGCCATTATTAAGACGCATCCTTTCCAACCACAGATTTAAAATACTCAAGCGCAAGCTGCAAGCCTTCCTCCGGCATCACCGAAGGTTCCCAGCCCAGTTCAGACCCGGCCATGGATATGTCCGGGCGCCTGACCTTCGGATCATCCTCGGGCAGATCCTTGAACACAATTTCCGATTTGCCTCCGGTAAGATTAGTCACAAGCCTGGCAAACTCAAGTACGCTCATTTCCCTCGGGTTGCCTATGTTGACCGGCCCTGAAATATCGCTTAATGCAAGCTTGTAAATGCCTTTTATGAGGTCGGACACATAACAGAAACTTCTGGTCTGGCTGCCGTCACCGAATACCGTCAATGGCTCTCCTCTCAATGCCTGCCCCATAAAAGCAGGAACAACCCTGCCGTCATTAATCCTCATCCTGGGTCCGTAAGTGTTGAAGATCCTGACTATCTTGGTGTCTACGCCATGGACCCTCCGATACGCAACCGTCATTGCTTCGGCAAACCGCTTGGCTTCATCATACACGCCCCTGGGGCCCACGGGGTTTACATTGCCCCAGTAAGTTTCCTTTTGAGGATGCTCCTCCGGATCACCGTAAACCTCGGAGGTAGAAGCCAGAATCAACCGCGCTCCTTTTGCGCGAGCCAGACCCAGCGCCTTGTGAGTTCCCAACGCTCCCACCTTGAGGGTCTGAATGGGCAGCTCCAGGTAATCGACAGGACTTGCAGGAGAAGCAAAATGAAAAACAAAATCAATGCTCTCAGGAAGGAAAATGTATTCAGTTACATCCTGCTTGATAAACCGGAAATTCCCGTTGCCGGCAAAATGCTCTATATTGGCAACATTTCCCGTAATCAAATTGTCCATGCATATGACCTTGTGGCCCTCGGCCAGAAGAAGATCACACAGGTGCGAACCGATAAAGCCCGCCCCTCCAGTCACAAGTGAAACACTCATTAAAATCCTTTCCTTCCTGTAATTGTCAATCTCAATTGCTCTTTAACTCTGTTTCAAGCAGATCCCGCAATGCTTTCATGTCCGGCGCCACCCAATCCGCATATGAAGACTCATCAGCCGAAGAAACCAACACCGTCTTCCCGCAGCCGGCGCGTCTGCCTGCCTCCACATCTCTCGGGCTGTCACCTATCATCCAGGATTCAGACAGAATAATGCCGTGCTTCGCGGCCGCCCGCTTCAACATTCCCGGTTGAGGCTTGCGGCAACTGCACTGGTCCCGGTCGTGCGGACAGTATTCTATGTCGAGAATCTTTAAATCATACCGTCGCAGAAGCAGCGATTTCAACTCTTTATGAATTCTTTCCAGTTCTTCAACACTCACTTTTCCCAGCGCAACACCCCGCTGATTCGTCACAATTACCACATCATATCCGCACGCAACAACCTGCTTCATTACAACCGGAAAAACAGGCTCAAGCCGGAAATCCTCCCACTTTTCAACATAACCCGGTCCCGGAGATTTGTTGACAATCCCGTCCCGATCAAAAAAAAAGCATCTCCTGGACAAAGGTTCACCTGTTGTCTATTCTTAAAGATTCAATGCGGTATACCTGGTTGCGAACAAACCCCGTGCGATAGGCGACAATGCGCAATTTGTAAAAGCCATCCTTTACCTTCCTGGTGTCAAATTTCAACTCCTGACCGCTACCAATCGGCCTACCGTTCAGCAAATACAGATACCGGCCATAATATGAGTCCTCTTCGTCAGAGGCAACACTCCTGATCCGTAATACCCCGCTGAAGTCGCCTTCCGGCAAACCTTCAACCTTGATCTCACCCTTTACCGACCACGGATTCGCCAGGGGATCACCCACAAGCATTATCTGAAGCGGAGACCGTATCGATTGGTAGAAGCTCTCTATCATCGTACAGCCGGAAGCATAATGAACAAAAAAGCGGGCCGCCGGAAACTTTGTCCATATGGAATAAGGCTCGGTCACCGTCCCCGCTGAAGCCGTCGCTCCGGCATCTATCCATTCTGTAAGCTTGGTCTGCCCTCCGCTGGAAAAAATACCAGCCGAGCTGGTAAGATGCTCAGCCATACAGCCAGGCAGATATGCGCCTATGCGCCCGGGATCAACATGAGCTTTGCCTATCATTATGCCCATTACATCCTCAGCTTTAGAGGGAAAGCTGTCTACTACCTTCGACCTGACACCGAGCCCCCGCAATTCCCGCGCTGCCGACGCAAACTGCCAGTGCCTGCATGTAGAACGAACACCCTCCTGTTTGACAAAATAAACAGTTCCGGACGGCGCCGTGTTATCAGACTTACCGCCCTTATCCAGGCAGGACAGAACAGCCGCCTTTGTGCTGCCCCGTTCTCCCGTATAACCCAGAGACATGCTTGGAAGCGGCATGGAATCGCCCAGCCATTCACGGTAGACGCCGAAAGTCTGCGACCTGTACGCTTTCCCCGACGGTTTCTTCGGTCCCGCAAAAAGTTCCGATGCATAACGACCTTCTTTGATGTCACTCGCCGAAGGCGCTTTGTTGCGGGTAAAGGTCAGCCCGTGAAGAGACATCTCAACTTTAGTTGCAATTTTTGTCGGGAAATCTACGGAATATACCCAGGCCGCAATAGTGTCGCC
>CAYTRK010000278.1:0-3210 GCA_964440205.1 uncultured Victivallaceae bacterium | reverse complement strand
GAAAAGACGAACCCCGCGGCCCACGGTGAAGAAATCCATCACCACATGCAGCTCGTAGCTCAACAACGCCAGCCAGAACCACAGCATAGTCCGCTTCAGACGAAGAATACGTGCGCCCAGGCCTACCAACACGGCCCCCGTCAGCCCTGTCAGAAGACTGTGCGAAAACTGGTTGTGATAACCTCCGAAATCATCCGAGAAGAAGCCCGCCACGGAGTCCAGGTCCGGCAACTGTGAAAGAAATACAAGAAACACGATTTCAAGAACTGTAAACACACGCCCCCGGGTTCTGTCCACTGCTTCCCGGCCCGAACCGCGATATATCAGGTAACCTGCGCTTAAATGTGCTAAAGGTGACGGCATGATGCCAGTCATAATACCCCACCTCTCACATCCCCGCAACCCCTCCCATTTTCGCGCCCTTTAGCGAATTTCGTAGTTTTCTTCCCTCTCTCCTTCTCGCCATCCTGTTAATCCTGTTCATCCCGTCTAAAATTCTCTTCCTCTTCTCCTTCTCCACACGTCCCACACCGCCCTCCCCTTCCCCCGCCCACAAACGCACAACCTCACAACCTCACATCCCCGCCCCCCCTCCACCGCGCTACATCACTCCGCTATCCTTATCAAACATGCCCGAACTCCACACCTTGCGCTGATACACATGAAAAAAACAGGGTTTCGACTTTATCGATGGTAGAGTCAATATGAAATGCTGTTTCAATGCGTTTGCGCGCGGCTTTTCCCAGTCTGCCGCCCCGGTCCGGGTCGGCAGCAAGGGCAGCAATTGCATTTGCCAGGGCGCGCGAGTTCCCGGGCGGTACAACTATGCCGGATATGTCGTCTTCCACCAGCTCCGGCATGCCACCGGCATTCGAGACAATGGTGGGAACGCGCTGTGACATAGCCTCAATCACGGCTCGCGGCAAGCCTTCGCGCTTGATGGAGGGCATGGCAAAGGCGCTACATGCGCCCGACAGCGCGGCCGCGTCTTCACGATAGCCGATAAGGTGAACCCGAGACCTCACGGCTGGATCGGCAGCCAGGCGGTTGATGCTCTTGTCCCGGACCTCTCCAACCAGTAGAGCATGAATGTTGAGCGAGGCGTCAACCTCGGCCATTGCGCGAATCAGGACGTCAACCCCCTTTACAGGCCGCATATTTCCCGCGAACCCCACAACAAACGCATCCGGCGGAATGCCGAACTCGGTTAAATCAGGGCGGGCATTGAAGTCGTACCACTCTGTGCGGTGTCCCTTGTATATTGTGCGCAATCTGTCCGGGGGAATTTTTTTCTTAATGAGATATCGTCGGACCGCATTCGAGACGCAAACGATGCGGGCGAGGCGGGGATGAAAATAGGTCACCCATGATGCGGGATCCAAACGACTAAGATGACCAGTGGTGCCGCGGTAGCCGATCACGGGGCACTTGTGCTTGCGGGTTGCCATCAGGGCTACGGAAAGCGAACGGTTGAGCGGGGCATAAATCAGATCTGGCGCACGCTCCCGGACCATATTCTCAACCGCCCCGACCGCATGAAAGTCAAGTCGGTGGCGAATGGGTAATCGCATCACATTGACACCTGCCTTGATAAGCGGCGCTTCGCCTTGCCATTCGGGAGCACAGAGAAAATCCATCTTGTGCCCTTTTGCGACAAGCGCGCAGTAAAGATCGATCTCCGAGCGGTCGCTTGTTCCAGTGATTACCATTAGATTCATGCTATAAGCGAATCATAACTCGCGCCTCAAATCGAGTTCTTTTGTTTCAGTTTGATGGATAGATCACTCTGAAGAACCGTGCCAAAAACCATACTCTGCCCCTGCGGCATTGACTCAGCCAGTCTCTCATGCCAGCATGTCTTATTTCGGCAAGTCAGAAAGAAAGGAAAAAACATGTCTATTGACAAGACCAGCCTGCTAAAATTCTACAGAGATCAGGTTTATGGCGACCTGATGCCATACTGGATGAAACAGGTCGACAATGAACACGGAGGCCTTCTCAACTGTCTATCCAACCGCGGCGACAAGCTGCTGCATGACCACAAATTTGTCTGGAGCCAGGGTCGATGGGCATGGCAGACATCGCGAATCTATGAAGAGTCTCGCGGAATAGTCGATGAGAATACACGCGAATCCTACCGCAGAACGGCTGCAGACACCGTACGATTCCTGATGAATAATGCGCGAATTGAAAACGGGAATTGCGCTTTTGTCCTCTCAAGAGAGGGCAAGCCCATTCTTTTGAACGCCGACGGCTCAGCAAGAACCGCCCGAGAAAACGAGGTTTATGACTATAGTATCGCCGCCGACAATTTCGCTCTCGTCGGAGTGGCCGAATACGCCCGGGTTATGCAAGACGAAGATGCCTATAAATGGGCGAAAGACCTGCATCTGAGCTGCAAATACCGCAAAGAAACAGGCACAGCTCGCTCGGATTACCCCTACCCCATGCCCAAAGGCTATCGGTCACACGCCGCTCCCATGGATGTTATAAACAAAAGCAACAGCATCGGACCGGCCGCGGATGTGTTTGGCGACAGAAAACTGGCGGAAGCGGTCCGAAAGGATGCCGACCAGGCAATTGACACCGTTCTCAACCGCTTCGTACAGCCCTCGGGAATCGTTCTCGAACAGCTTGGCGACAACTATGAACCCGTAAATACTCTGCTCGGCGGATATGCCAACCCCGGGCACACCATCGAAGATATGTGGTTCATAATGCACCGGCTGCTGGAAAAGGAAGACACCGGACCGATTGAGCAGATAGCAGAAGTGTCGCGCGCAACCCTGGACCACGCCTGGGATGATAACTACGGCGGCATTCCACAGTTTATGGGAATCAATGGAAAAGAACCGAGGGGTCCCGTACCAGCCGAACTTCAGGAGCATCCCATGATCGTTAAAGTACAAACCCTCTGGGACAAGAAACTCTGGTGGCCACACTCCGAAGCTCTTTATACGCTTATTCTCCTTGATTACCTTACAAATCAAGACTGGATAACTGAAGCCTACAACAGAATGCACAAATACACATTCAATACTTTTCCAAATCCGGACAAATCAATCGGCGAATGGATTCAGATCCGGAACAGACAAGGCAGCCCTGAAGAAACAGTGGTTGCCCTCCCGGTCAAGGATCCAATGCACATCGTCAGGGCTTTTCTTTTTGCAATCAATGTGTTAGAAAAATCTGCCTGAAAATTGGAAACAG
>CAYTRK010000277.1:0-3236 GCA_964440205.1 uncultured Victivallaceae bacterium | reverse complement strand
ATGTGTTTGGACGTAGGATTATAAACCGTGATTATTTTGAGGATGCTGAGATGAATCTTGTGGGTGTCCTGGCGGGTCATGTCTCGGTGTTCTATGATATCGGGGCGAATCAGGGTTATTATTCCATGCTGGTGCAGAAATTGTCAGTTCGTTCGCGGGTTATTGCATTTGAACCATCGTCGCGTGAGAGAAAAAGATTTAGACGTAATATGCGCCTAAACAAGATTGAGACGATTACACTGGTTTCTGAGGCTTTAGGTTCTGTTGATGGGCGTGTGCAGGGATTGTTTGTCGTGGATGGTTATGAAAGTGGCTGTAATAGTTTGCGGACGCCGGCTGATGACGCCGGTGATAAAGTTCATAAAGAAAATGTGTTACTTACCACTCTGGATGTGTTCGTTTTTGACAAGGCAAATCCGGCGCCGGATTTGATAAAGATTGATGTCGAAGGTGGTGAATTGGATGTGTTGAAGGGAGGGGCGCGCTTATGGTCTTCGGAAAAGCCTCCTTTATGCTTGATTGAGGTGGTTGATATCCGGACTCGACAATGGGGGTATGCCTCGCAAGATATAATTAATTACCTCTCTGGTTTCGATTACTGCTGGCACTGTATTTATTGTGGTCGCGTAAAGCGGATGCATATTGATGAGCCGCGTTCGGGTAATCTTCTTGCTATTCCGATGTCCAAAGTCCCTCAGACACTTCAAATACTTCATGATTCAGGATGGCGCTTAGATTGATTTCCTCGGAGAGTGTAAATGATTAGCATTTTGTCATCATTTAAGCCGTTTGATGACGCTGATGCTCTTCGCCAGAAGCAGGCGTTAGCGTCATGGCATCTCGCTTTTCCCGGGTGCGAGATAATCGCGTTTGGCCTGCCCTCTATACCCAGTGCAGTCATGAAGAAATATTCTATCAGGCAAGTAACGAATATCCCCATGTATAACGAGCGGCTGGTGGCAATAGACGCAATGTTGCAGAAGGCTGCTAATATAGGAAGGTATGATCTACAAATGTATGTTAACGGCGATATTATACTTGGGCCGGATTTTTGCGCTGCACTGAAGAAATTACCGACAGAGAAATTTCTGTGCGTTGGGCAGCGGTATGATGTGAATGATGGTTTACCTGAAATATCAAGCATTTCAAAACTGGAACGGGTTGTTGAGGATGTGCGTTCCAAGGGAAGTCTTCATCAGCCGACCGGCATGGATTATTTTGTTTTTCCGAGGGGAGCTTTTGATTTTGTCGAGCATCTATATGTTGGTACCGTAGGCTGGGACAACTATATGGTGGGATATGCATTGAATCGGCGCATGAAGGTGATTGATCTCACTCCTTCAGTTGTGGCCGTTCATCAGAATCACGGTTATCCCACACATCCCGGCGGCCGAGAGGAGTTTGAAAACACGGAGATTTCACAATATAACCGGAAACTGATGCATGACAGCCTTGGCTCGTCGTATATATATTCTACAAAGGACTCTACCCACGAAATGGCAGATGGGAAAATGGTTCCGGCAAGGACTTCTGAATTCATTGAGAAGAGAGTCTGTCGCCTGAATTCACGTTACCCTAAGCTGCGGCAAAGCCGTGTTCCATGGAAAATTAGGTATATGTATTGCTTGTGCAACTTGTATGCTGGAACAGGGGAGAGGGGGCTGTGAGAACCTCCGCAATGCTAGGAGTCGGCAAAGGTTCTTTACCACTTGTGTTTTTTGTCTTCACCAAAAGATTATGCTGGTGAGCATTATGTTGCTATGCATAATATGGACCCATGAGATTTATTGATAGGGACGAAGAGTTGCGGCGGCTGGATTCTGTTCTTGCCGGACAATCTGGTGGTTTGGTTGTTTTGTGGGGGAGACGGCGTGTGGGTAAGACGCGCCTGCTGCTGGAATGGTCGCGCAAGAACGATGGTCTATATACGGTCGCTGATCAGTCATCCCCGGACATTCAGCGGCGGTATTTTGCCGAATCTGTGGCAAGACGTTTTCAGGGATTCGATGAGGTTGAATACTCTGATTGGCGGTCGCTCCTGCGGAGGCTGGCGCAGGAAGCGAAGGTGGCGGGCTGGCGGGGTCCTTTAATTCTTGATGAGTTTCCTTATCTTGTAGCTGCATCACGAAATTTGCCCAGTATTTTACAGCGATGGGTTGATCACGAGGCAAGTGATGCCGGGTTATCGGTGGCAATCGCCGGATCAAGTCAGCGAATGATGCAGGGTTTTGTTATGGATGCATCCTCTCCGTTATACGGCAGAGCAAAGGAATCATTCGAGTTAAAGCCTTTAAATGCCGGATATATTGGAGTTGGCCTCGGTTTGACTAAGGCAAGGGATTGTGTGGAAGCGTATTCCGTGTGGGGCGGAATTCCCCGGTACTGGGAGATCAGCGGGCAGCATAGGGATGATCTTGACATGGCTGTTGATGAATGCGTCCTGAATCCGCTTGGCCCTTTGCACCGAGAGCCCGACAGGCTTCTGATGGAAGAAGTTCCCCCTTCAACCTCTTTGCGGCCCATCCTGGATGCTATGGGAATGGGTGCGTATAGGATTTCGGAAATAGGAGCCAGGCTGGGACAGCCGGCTACATCGCTTTCCCGGCCGATAGCCCGCCTTGTTGATCTCGGGCTTGTCGTAAAACAGATTCCTTACGGCAGTTCTGAAAAATCCGGGAAGAGGGTACTGTACAAAATTGCGGATCCTTTTTTCCGGTTCTGGTTCCGGGCAGTGGCCCCAAACAGAGCGCTTTTAGCCGAAGCTCCTAAATCCGTAAGAGTGAAAATATGGAAACAGATCCGGCAATCATTGTTTTCCGAAAGCTGGGAGAATTTGTGCCGACGCAGCATAGCGCGACTCAGCAGTGTGGATAACCCTTTGAAGCGATACGGGCCGTGGGAGCCCGCGCGACGTTACTGGCGAGGCAATGAACCTGAATGGGATATTGTGGCAAAATCTATTGACGGAAAGTCACTGCTTCTGGGTGAGGCGAAATGGTGCATGAGTAATAAGTGCGCGTCGGTTGTCAAGCGAGCAAGGGGAGAGTTGTTGAAAAAAGGTGTGCCGAGCCCGGAAAAGCATTCGGAAGTTCGATTGGTGCATGCGGTTTTCGTGCCGGAGTCTGCCCCGGAAGCTGTGAAACAGAAAGATCTGGTAGTTCTGGAAGCGAGGACTGTGCTTGACGCGTTGAGGTAGAGGGGATGTGAGTTGGTGTGTTCGTGCGTTTGTGTGTTCG
>CAYTRK010000276.1:0-3251 GCA_964440205.1 uncultured Victivallaceae bacterium | reverse complement strand
GAGAATATTCAATATCCAGCCACGCCTTCGCTCAGGTAGCTTCGGCGGGCACGGCATGGAATGTTCAATGATGAAGGAAGCCACGTCAGCGACCGGGTCGCCAAGTGGCCACTTGCCGCAGGGCGGCGACGTGGAAGAGTGTGGGACGTGGGACGTAGAACGTGCGAGGGGGAAGGAAAATAAGCAAACGACGGATGGTTAAAAATCTGACCCTTGTAACCTTTGTAACGACTGTAACCTGTAACGATTGCAACGTGCAACGACTGTAACCTTTGTAACTCTTGTTACCCATTTCGGTGGTTTTGATTTTTTAAAAAGGAGGCGAAAAACATGAAGAAAGCGGTAGTATGCGGCGCGGGTGGATTTATCGGGGGGCATCTGGTTAAGAAGCTCAAGGATGAAGGTTATTGGGTACGAGGGGTGGATATTAAAGAACACGAGTTTTGTGAATCAGCGGCGGATGAATTTGTTCTTCTTGATCTGCGCGAGCCTGAGAATTGCCGTAAAGCGGTGATGGCCGAAAGCGGTCCGATGGACGAGGTGTACCAACTTGCCGCGGACATGGGCGGGATGGGCTTTATTCATTCAGAAGAATGCGCGATCATGCACAACAATGTGCTTATCAATGTCCACATGACCGACGCCGCGGCCAAAGCGGGAGTAAAACGTTATTTCTATTCTTCCTCGGTCTGCATTTACAGAGATATGGCGCCTGATGAGCCGCCGATATCGGAAGACGACGCAATTCCAGCCAATCCGGACAATGAATACGGTTGGGAGAAACTTTATTCCGAGCGTGTTGGCATGACCTATGGGCGGCATTCGGATATGGCGGTCCGGATAGCAAGATTCCAGAACTGTTACGGACCGGAAGGAACATGGCGAGGAGGTAGAGAGAAGGCTCCCGCAGCGATGTGCAGGAAGGTTGCGGAAGCTGATGAAGGCGGCGAGGTGGAAGTCTGGGGGGATGGCACGGCGATCAGGTCGTACACGTATGTTGATGATCTGGTGGATGGGATTTACAGGTTGACGCAGTCGAATATTGATAAGCCGACGAATATCGGAAGCGAGGATCGTATCTCGGTCAAAGAGCTTGTTGAAACGGTGATTGGTATTTCGGGGAAGAAGCTCGGGATTAAGTATGTTGAAGGACCGGTTGGGGTAAGGTCGCGTAATTTTAAGAAAGACAGGATTAAGTCGATTGGATGGGAAGCGAAGGTGAGTTTCCGCGAGGGAATTGCGCGCACATTTCATTGGGTATCCGAAGAGGTGGGACTTGGGACGTAGGACGTAGGACGTAGGACGTAGGACGTGGGAGGTGATGATGGCTTTAGCGAAGCATGTGAAAGATTTAGAAGTGTACCAATCAGCCTTTGATTTGCAACAACAGGTATTCGAGCTTTCTAAAGCGTTTCCGCCAGAGGAAAGATACTCGTTGACAGATCAAATACGGCGTTCGTCGAGGTCTGTTGGAGGGAATATCTGTGAAGCGTGGAAGAAGCGGCGCTATCCTGCGCATTTTGTCAGCAAATTGACTGATTCTGACGGAGAGCAAGAAGAAACCTGTCATTGGCTCAGAACAAGCGTGTCCTGTGGTTACCTTGAAGGCGAGACAGGTCGCATCTTGGCTGATAAATACAGTCATGTTAGCGGGATGCTGAACAACATGATGAATGAAGCTGATTCATGGTGTAGAGGGTGGGAAAAGAAGGGGTGAAAGGAGCGAAGTGAGTTGTCCGGGTTTTTGCGTACGTTCAACGTTCTACTTTCTACGTTTCACAATCCTATGACTGTTACGGTAATAATTCCGGCATACAACGCGGCGGGGGTGATTGATGGTTCGCTACATTGATCTATGTCTTTATCATTGAGCCAACTATTGATTATCTGTAAAATTTATTCATGAAAATCACTGATAACTATAGCGCGAAGTTCAAGATTTGGGCGGAGGAGCGTAAGGTGTCCCCGCTGCCTGAGAATCCTTGCCACTTGCCGAATGGAGTGCGTTCCATTTCATTCCGTTCTTACAAAGAACTGAATGACTGGAAAAAGTCGTTAATCAAGGATGCAGCATCATCGCGGAAAGCATAATGGAAGAAGTCTTTGAACTTTTTAATCAGGCGGGAATTCGATATTTGCTGATAGGCGGACAGGCCATGCGAATGGAAGGCATGCCTCGCTTTTCGATGGATTGGGATGTTTATATTCCCGGGAAAGATGATGCTAATATTGCAGCAATCAACAAGGCGCTGGCAGATGAAATTGATGTGCCTCTTGTTAAGCTTGGCGCTGATGGCTCAGGTTTTATTCAGACTTATCAAACGCGTTGGGGAATCCTGCAGTTTCATTTGGCAGGCCCCGGATTGCCGCCGTTTGATCAGGCATATTCCCGCTGTGTTGTGCATAAAACTGATAAAGGGGTGAAGGTGCGTTGCCTGGCTCCAGAAGATCTATTGACAGCAAAGCAGGCTGCCGACCGGCCACAGGATCAGGATGATATTCTTTTTCTTAAAGAGCGGCTTGGCTTGTAGGGGGGGGAGAGTGGGGGACGTGGGAGGTGATTCTGACGGAGAGCAAGAAGAAACCTGTCATTGGCTCAGAACAAGCGTGTCCTGTGGTTACCTTGAAGGCGAGACAGGTCGCATCTTGGCTGATAAATACAGTCATGTTAGCGGGATGCTGAACAACATGATGAATGAAGCTGATTCATGGTGTAGAGGGTGGGAAAAGAAGGGGTGAAAGGAGCGAAGTGAGTTGTCCGGGTTTTTGCGTACGTTCAACGTTCTACTTTCTACGTTTCACAATCCTATGACTGTTACGGTAATAATTCCGGCTTATAATGCGGGGGGGACGATTCTTGCCGCGTTGGAGTCAGTGGTTGAGCAGACTGCAGACCGCAGACTATGGATTACGGACTACGGACTACGGACAGAAAATCAAGAACCAGGAACCAGAAACCAGGTTCAGCAGCTTGCTGTTGAGGTCATAGTTGTCGATGATTGTTCAAGTGACGACACCAGAGACATTGTTGCAGACTACGTTCAACGTTCAACGTTAATCGTTCAACTCCTCACGACCGAGAGGAACTCCGGGCCGGCGGTGGCTAGGAATCTGGGGATAGAGAAGGCATCGGGCGAGTGGATTGCATTCCTTGATGCGGATGACGAATGGTTGCCTGAGAAGCTTGAGACGCAGGTTGAGTTTCTGGAGGAGAACCCGGATGTGGTTATGGTTTGCGGGGGGACGGGGGA
>CAYTRK010000275.1:0-3259 GCA_964440205.1 uncultured Victivallaceae bacterium | reverse complement strand
GTAACAGTTTAGCCTGATCTATTCATGAGGGTCAAGTTCGAGGCGCATTGGACCACTGACGCACTGTCTGGTAGCACGAATTCAATACCAAGTAAGAAAACATGAATAGACTAATTCAAATCAAGCTGGCAATTCTCGCCAGCATGATGATACATTTAACCCGAATATCTCATGCTTTTCCGGCAAAAACAATTGATAGCACTATTATCGCAGGCAGTTCACAATCAGCGCATGACAATGGCCGTACGATGCAGCCGAACAACACTGACAAAATTAGAACAAAGGACCAAAGCCTCATGTGGAACCCCTATATTTTTACAGATAAAGACAGTGAAAAAGATTGGCGCGCCTTCGAGGGTGCCGGCATTGTTACCGATGTCTCCAAGGGGCGCGGCCAGATTAAGTTGCCGGCCAAGTACAAATACTCCGAAGGGCTTTCTTCGTGCGAATTGAAAAGCGGGATAAAGATGCAGGCCACACATGTAGCTATTAGCGAAGGTGACCCGGGGCAGCACCTTATCTACCGCAGCTCTGAGGATAGCGGAGTCACATGGAGCGAATGGAAAGACGTGGAGCCCGAGGGTCCGCCCATGTCCCCTTACGGCTCCTTCGTTCAGCATCCTTCAACCCGCCGAACCTATTTTGTCTATATGCTTGGTCCCGCCCCTGTTGTGCCTGATCTTCCTGACGGAAGACCTTACAAAGGCCCGGTTCATCGCCATCACATCGGCAAAACAGCCATCCGTTTGGTGCATAAAGACGGAAGTATGGACGAAAAACGCCATATCATGCAACTGCCGGAAACGGCAATTGATAGAGAGAATATATACAAGGGAAAGCATCGCTTCTTTTACGGAGCACCAAAGCCGCTTCGAATACTGGGAAACGACGGTCTTGGCTGGCTCACCAAGCTTGGACCCCGCCCGCTCGTGTACACAGGAGAAGCGTTCCTGGTTCTTTTCAAGAACTGGGCAACAAACGATCGTCTTGAAGAACTGGAAATAGAACTTCTTCCAAAAGGAGATCACGGGATTCGTGATTCTGAATCCGCTTGTATTTCCGAATTCGGACCAATCCACATTGACGGACAGAATCTCTACTTCAAGTATAGAACCAAGGCAGGTTATGCCGGGCTGGCCGAAAGCCACGACGGGGGCAAGACGTTTACCACCGGCCCGATGCGTTACGCACTTGATAATGATCCGGTAAAAAATCCCCAGGGCCCCCTACGGACTTTTACCGACGCCCAAGGGCGGATATGGCTGACATGGTACAACATGGGCTACTGTCGCAACCTGGACTGGGACGGCAGAAACCTTGTTTTTATTGCTCCGATCCGCATCTCAAACGGCAAACTTCGGGTTGGACAGGGAGAGCTTGCGACCTACCGCAAAGACCAGAAAGGTTTTTCGGGCGATCTGAGAATGAATTGTCTTGGTTTCAAGGAGCGCAATGGCAACTTCTGGCTTTGCGAGACAAGTAATAAACATGGAATTCGAACCACGCGCGTTCCAGCGAAATTTACAGATTTCCTGGCCAATCAATTCGACATTTCGATGATCCCGGAACAAGGCATGCTCATGCATGCGCAAGATGCCGAAAAGACCATCACGGCCCCTGATCTGAACGCGGCGGAAGGCGCGACTTTCATGTTTACAATACCCTCAGGTCTTCCAGCCGGAGTTGTGCTGCTGGACGGAATTGATAAAAATGGCGCGGGAGTGCAAATCAAGACCGGCAAGGAACGGGATCTTGTCTGCCGTTTCGGAGACGGCAGGCAACAGGCGGAATTGCACAGTGATCCGGGGAGACTGGACACGGATAACCCGGAACATCACATCGCCCTCATTCTTGACGGACATGCCGCGCTGGCAAGCATGGTGATAAACGGCCGCCTTCAGGACGGAGGCAAGCGGAGCTTGCGAGGAGTTACCTTTTACAGACATGAGATGAAATCAATAAGCGGCAAACCGGCATGGAGCGTACATGAGTCGGTAAAAGACCTGCGTGTCTACAACCGCTTTCTCCTGACCACCGAAGTCATGGGAGCATGGCGTAAATCCCGGCAATACGCCAAGTAATACCGCGTCTTCGACTTCAAGTCAGCGGGACTTGCCGAACACCTGTTCCCGGAAATGTTTCGGCGAAACACCTTCCCTGGACTTGAAGAGACGGGAAAAATAATAAGGATCCGAGAAACCGAATTCATAGGCTATCTCTTTGACGGAGTCTCGCCCCTGCAGAAGCCTCGCCTTGGCCGTATTGATTTTCAACATCAGAAAATAATTCTTAGGAGAAAAACCGGCGCTTTTTCTGAACCGTTTCCGGAACGTCTCATAACTCATGCCTTCCTCCGCGGCGATTTTCCGCAAATCAATTGTTTCCTCTTTAACATTTTTCTTCATGTATGTTTTAACCCGCTCGGCCATATCATCCCTGGGCGAAACCATGGCTCCGTTAACCAGCGTGAAAAAACGGAAAAGAATCTGGTGCAGAAAGTAGCTTGACGCCGCACCATAGCCGGGCGGACGGTCCATCCAGATATCATAGAGAGACTCGTAGGCATGTACCACAGTTTCATCTATTCCGAATTGATAAACAGACCGACTGCTCGGTATCAGGTCGCCAAAGCTTGTCTGAGCTTCTTCGCCGTCAAAAAGAATCCAGTATTCAGTCCACACGGTGTCCGGAGCAGGATCAAATTCATGCCATTTGTCCGGATAGAGATAAAAAAAAGACCCTGGAACAACCGATGTCAGTGAAGTGGTTTCATCTTCAAACATTCCATGACCGTCAAGAATGTACATCACTGCATGGTTCCTGAGACTGCGCCCTCTACCTCGCATTATCCCGGACTTCCCGACCTGGTTGCCAACCCCCTTGATCATATCGCACCATCCTTTTTCCATTTAGTCCATTCTTTGTGCCAGAAAAGGCATTGTTTCTATTCTTTTGAAGTCATATTATGAATCCACAAAGCAACCATTAAGTCAATGTTTGTTTCTGCAAGCTGAAGGCAGAGCAAACTGGAATTTGAACAATTCTCATGCACATGGGGCTTATTGCGGGAGTCAATCCCGGATTGGATGGAATTTTGGACACAAACAGAATCGAGTGGAATTCTCTTGGCAAAACCGGCGCAAGAGTATCAGCTCTTGGTCTGGGCGGCGCCTGGTTTGGCAGAGAAACCGTTTCCGAATGGGACGCCGTGGAAACCGTTCACATGGCTTTGGATGGCGGCGTTAATTTTATCGATACA
>CAYTRK010000274.1:0-3266 GCA_964440205.1 uncultured Victivallaceae bacterium | reverse complement strand
CTGCCGCCTTGCGGCAGAGATCGGGACATCTTATAGATCGGGCAATGACGTTATGCATTATCAAGTGCGACAGATCGCGCAGATAAGCGAGTCCGCCGCAAGGCAAACAAGAGCTCAAAAAAATCAGTTCTCTGAGAGTGAAAAACCTGATAAGTTAAAAACTTAAGGGTTGACCGTAGGTGGCTCAAAAGTTAATGGGTAGAAGTAACACGTACATATATGAATAAAGTAAATTCCAATTTGGTGATTCTGGCTTTCATTGTCCTTGTCATAGGCGGTTTGTTCTGCTACAGACTCTGGATGAGTCTTATGGATCAAGTCAATAATCCCTATGATCGGCCTATACCTACACAGCGCGAAAGATGTCAGCAAAATTTGCGGCATTTGGATAAAGCCTTGGCTCTGTATTCCATAGACCATGAAGGAACTTACCCCCCAACGCTAAAAAGCCTAATACCACAATATGTTGACAGCACCTCTTTGTTTATATGCCCTGTCAGCGGCCATAGTGTAGGAAATCTTTCAAACGTAAATGAATGGACAGACTACACCTATTATCCCCCTTCTACAAAAGACCCGACTCCCAAAACTATTCTGGCATATTGTGACCCAACTAATCATCCAAGTTGGGGAACAATTCTTTTCTTTGATGGAATCGTCGAAACTTACGAAGGAAAACAGTTTAGAGAGATACTCAAAACAACGGTGACGAATTTGCTGCACGGTAATACTGACGCCACGACGCAAAAGATCGAATAGGAGACCATCCCCTGTGAGGCCAATCGTTGAAAAGTAAGCTGTTGTAGGTTTCTCTACAAAGTTCACAGCCTTTTAGGCGTTCATCTTCATACTCTAGATTTCCTCTGTGTGGCCAAAAAGCGTAGCCAGCCTTTCCAAAGGCTATGGCCCCTTCCTTTAAAGACTCTCCTTTTATCCAATTTTTGACCGTCCGCCACCACCAAATATGACGAGTCATATTAGCGTCTGATCAGCGACAATTAAAACTGAGGTTCAACGACAATTATAATTGAGCTCTGAGAGATGTCTATTGCTATCGTTTTGCGAGGAGGTGAAACGATGGTTAATGACACACAAGTGAGGGGGTTAATTAGGATGATGAACACAGGAAAGATATTGTCGGTGTCGGCGATGAAGGCAGGGATGTCGGAGAATACGGCCAGGAAGTATGTGGAGGCCGGAGACGTTCCCAGCCGCATGAAGAAAGAACACGGGTGGCGGACCCGGAAGGATCCATTCGATGATGCCTGGCCGTGGGTGAAAGATCAGCTTAACGAATTTCCTGGGCTAGAGGCAAAGACACTGTTCGAGGTGTTGCAACGGGAGCAACCAGGTCGGTTCAGTGACGGTCAACTTCGGACGTTGCAGAGGCGGGTAAAGATTTGGCGAGCGACGGAAGGACCGGGCAAGGAGGTAATGTTTCCGCAGAAGCATTATCCCGGAGATCTCTGTGCCAGCGATTTCACGCGGATGGGCTCGTTGAGAATTACCATTGGAGGGGATCTGTTCGATCATCTGCTGTACCACTTCGTGTTAACGTACTCAAACTGGGAAGATGCAAGCATTTGCTTCTCGGAGAGTTACGAGAGTCTGAGTTTCGGGTTTCAGAATGCGTTATGGTGTCTGGGCGGGGTTCCGAAGCGGCACCGGACCGACAGCCTGTCCTCGGCGGTGAATAATCTGAGTCAGACAGAAGAATTCACACGCCGGTATGAGGGATTGCTGAAGCATTATGGCATGGATGGACAGCGGATCCAGGCCGGTGAGGCGCATGAGAATGGCGATGTTGAGCAAAGCAATCATCGTTTTAAGCGGACCATCGACCAGTCGCTGATGCTGCGTGGGAACCGTGATTTCGTCGATCGCGCCGCGTACGAGAGTTTTCTGAGGGAGACCTTGGCAAATCGAAATGCTGGTCGGCATGACCGACTGGAGGAAGAGATGAAGGTTCTGCGGGAACTGCCGGCCCGTCGATTGGAAGACGCTAAGAAGTTCTACCCCAGGGTTGGACCGAGCAGCACGATTCGAGTTCAGCACAATGTTTATTCGGTGCATAGCCGGTTGATGCGTGAAAAGGTGGAAGTTCGGTTATACGCCGACTATCTTGATGTGTGGTACGCCCAACGACGGGTTGAGCGTTTGCCGCGATTGCGGGGAGAGGATAAACACCGCATAGATTACCGGCACATTATCGAGCGGCTGATCAGAAAGCCTGGGGCATTTGCCAACTATCGGTATAAGAGTGATTTGTTTCCAACCAGCCGATTCCGGATTGCCTACGACATGCTCAAGGTCCAGAGCCCGGCTAGAGCCGATAAAGAATACCTCAAGATCCTGTATTTGGCCGCGCAGGAGGGTGAAGTGGCCGTAAACACCGCCTTGGGACTTCTACAGGAAGCAGGAGGACGCATCGAGCAGAAGGCCATTGAGGTGCAGCTCGAATTGGTAAAAGCTGGCCAGAAGGTGGAGGATCCGCGCATCGCAGAAGTGGATTTGCGCCAGTACGACGCACTATGCACTGGCGTGGAGGAAATATCATGACCCGGCGGAATATAAAGAAGGATTTGAAACTGTACCTGAAGGAATTGCACCTGCCGACGGTACGGGAGTTGTATGAGCAGCAGGCTGACAAGGCGGCCGCCGAAGGGTTGGGTTTTGCGGAATACCTCCTGGAACTTGTCCGTAACGAGTGCGAAGTGCGCCGACACAAACGCATTGAGCGCTGGTTACGGGAATCGCAGTTGCCGCTGGAGAAGAATCTCGAATCTTTTGAGATGAGTCTTATGCCCAAGAAGGTTGTCCATCAAAGCAAGGTTTTGTTGGATGGCGGGTTCTTGGAGCGCCGGGAGAACGTTTTGGCTTTCGGCAACCCGGGAAGCGGTAAATCACATCTGCTCTGTGCGATCGGTCAGGAACTCATCCAGCAGGGACACAGGGTCTGTTTTTCCTCCTGCAGTCTTCTGGTGCAGGAACTGCTTCGTGCGAAACAAGAACTGCGGTTGGACAGGGCTTTGAAAAAGCTGTCGAAATATGAGGCGTTAATCCTTGATGACATCGGGTATGTGCAACACGATCGTGACGAGATGGAGGTGCTTTTCACTCTCCTGGCTCAGCGTTATGAACGGGGTAGTGTGATGGTGACCAGCAATCTGCCGTTCTCGAAGTGGGAGAAGATATTCAAAGACCCCATGACAACGGCTGCAGCAGTTGACCGGTTGGTTCATCACAGCGTGATCCTGGAACTGAAC
>CAYTRK010000273.1:0-3288 GCA_964440205.1 uncultured Victivallaceae bacterium | reverse complement strand
GACTCTGGCCTCCAAAGGGCCGTGTGCTACCATTACACCATCGGGCACCGTCTGTACAACATTCGTCCAGACAGGAAAACCTGACCGCTTGACCAGATCCCTCGCTACAGACCGGGCATGCTCTTCACCATCGGCAAGCCCGAAAACGGTAGCTCCGCTCCCCGATAACAGCACATCAACAGCCCCGGCAGCTCTTAGATTCTCCGCCAACATCTCAATAAGCGGATATTTCCTGAAAACCACTTCCTGTAAATCATTGCGCAGACAGCCCGCTGCTCCACCGACCCCGCCTTGCGCCAATGACAAAACCAGCATATTAACTTCCACATCCCCATTGGTCAAGGCCCCGTTGCAGCGAGAATATATATCGCCGGTCGAGACTGTAAAACCCGGATTGGCCAGAACAATGTGCATTTTCCCTGCCGCGCCCGAAAGACCCACATCCGGAGACGAAACTCTCTCTCCAGCCCCCTCTACCACCGCCAACCCCCCGTGCAACAAAGCAGGCACGTCACAACCGAGTTCGAACCCCATTGCCATGAGTTCACGCTTCTCAAAATCCAGCCCCCACAACGTATTAAGACCAGTCAACACAGCCGCTGCATCGGAACTGCCGCCTCCCAGCCCGCCGCCAACCGGTATCCGCTTTCGCAGCCGAACATTCACACCCGCAGCGCATCCAGACCTTTCTTGCATAAGAGCGGCAGCCCTGACAACAAGATTTTCCCGCTGCCCTGTCTTTTCCAGCTTGCAACTGCCGGGTACCCCCCCCATTTCCATATCGAGATCTATCCGCCCGTCATCACGAAATTCAAGCTCTAAAACATCCGAAAGAGAAACAGGACACAAAAGACTTTCAATATCATGATACCCGTCCGGCCGTTTCCCAATAACCTTGAGAAAAAGATTCACCTTGGCGGGAGCAAGCACGCTCACAACAGCTTTCCCGGATTTCCCGCAACCGTCCGTCAGAGGACCGGCGCTCTTATCTTCGTGATTCGACATGACGCGCGCTGTATCATATAAAAACATCCCATGTCAAGACAGAGGAGAGTCCTTACATTAATTCTCATTATAGCCAGCCCCGCATTGCGCGACAGGAACCAAAAATTCTCAGGAAAAGGGGAGGACATTTTTGCTGAAATCTTCCGTTCCAGCGACACAAGGTCGCTTGGGACGCCCAAATTGAGAAATGCCGGGTTAGCCTGATCTATTCACGCACTGAGCTTATTGTGAGTTCTCCGCTATGAACTCCCTTGATAAAGCAGTCCCGAAAGCCGGTCATGTGCATCGGCCAGCTCTTTGCTGCCGGATGCGACAAGCAGTCGAGAATCAACCAGACGACGAAGCTCCATGCTCAGTTGCCCCTTTTCCCTCACCGCTGCCCGGAGATGCTTTTTCCATTGCTCAGCCCCCGCATTCACACCTCTCAATTCAAGCTCCAGACGCCTGATTTCATCCTTCTCCTGATCCTGCGCTGCAATCTCTTCTGCTATATAATGAGTTCTGGCTGCTAGATCTTCTGTCAAATCTGTGTTTTGAGTTCTTGCAGATTCGAGATCGGCTTCAAGCTGGGAAACCTTATGCTCAAGCTTCTCCACATTCTGACGATGACATCGACTCTCTTCCTTCTCCTCGTGTAGCTTCTGGCGTGTTTCATCCAGCTGCACACTGATACGCTGATTTTCTGCCTGCAACTGTTTAATCAGATAACGGATTGCTTCTGTCTTCTCTTTGATATGCTCTCGCAATCGTCCATTCCGCTCCTGCTCTTTTCGGAACGCTGCACGGAGCCGATCAGGCGAAACAGGTTCTACCCCATCAGTGACAACTGCACGCGGCTTCCACACCTTGTAATTTCCATCGTTCCAAATGCGCACCATACACGGTCCCAATCTTTCACAAAATACTTAAAATAAAAGCTCCGAATTAATACCCACCCTTGTTTTGTCTATGACTCTTTCTGCATCTAACTGATATACAACCGCTTTAGCAAATGAGTCATAGTCTCAAAAATCCGGATCACCCCGGGGTGACTCTCATGCCTGAATATTAACGTATCTTCCTGTGGTCAGCGCCTGTGATGCCACCACATTCGACCGACCCGGATCATTTACAATTGCTCCAGGCTCCCGAGTTATGCCAGCAGCCTTTTCAGTTGCTGGGAATTGGTGATACCTCTTTAACATTTCCGGACTCCAGGCCTTGTCCATCATTCTGGTAGTATATGTCTGCATAAAAAATTCGCTTTCTTTATCTGAACAATATTAGCAGGGGGCATGCCATGACCAACGGCATCTAACCCGCATGTCTCACAGGATTTCGTAGTGGGAGCGTGAAAAGCGCTGCTGCGGGGGCGCGAATTGGTGAAACGCCGGAGCAGCCGTATAGACATACTGCAATCTGGCGGTTTGTCAATTCGTGCCGTCGCAGTGGCGCTATCCGCGCTCGCAGCAGGAAGTTTGTGAGATATGCGGGTTACCCCGCAGGCAATCGACCTCTTACCGCTTCAACCAGCGTGGCGTTACTCACAGGTTTACGCAAAAGACAGTGCGCCGGGTCTTCCGCTACAGTCTCCCTTATTCCGCAAGGCGGGTCATATCCGGTGCAGAAAACAACCGACGGCGCCTGACATGCCAGTTCCGAAGAAACTTCAAGAATCTTATGGAAGGCTGCGATCCCATCCATAACAGGCATCGACAAGTCCATCAATATGAGACAATGCCGCAGCAAGCTGAATTGTTCTACAGCCTTCTTGCCGTTTTCACAAGTATCAATAGTCAGATCCGGCAGGGCATTTGCGAGCACACGCACAAAAGTTCTGCGTACAGATCCCTCATCATCCACTACCATTATTCGTTTCGGATCACAGGCGCTCAAAGCCGGAGAAAGTTTTCTTATTCGCGGAAGCGGCTTGTCACTCTCCGCCATCTCCCAGGTACCAAGCAAGGGATTTTTCTTTATCTTCATGCTGCTACTGCCCCACGTTCAATCATGTTACTCGTGTAAAACGTTCAAACAGCACATGTTGCGCTTCGAAGCGACAGTTGTCAACTTCAACTGAAACAAAAGATATATACAAACTGGAACACGGCAAATGCGCGGGGGGCTCGCCCCCGGAATTGGAATGAGACTGCCGTCATCCTTCCAAAATTCGGGTCTTCCGCAGAATCTGTGGGTAAGGCAAGGGCGTAGGCTGCGTAAAACGTTGATTTCTGGTGTGCTGTTGGTGGTTATCCCGCATATCTCACAGAATTTCGTAGCGAGAGCGTGGAGAGTGCTGCTGCG
>CAYTRK010000272.1:0-3293 GCA_964440205.1 uncultured Victivallaceae bacterium | reverse complement strand
CAGCGATGATATCGCTAAGTGGCCACTTGCCGCAGGGCGGCGACGTGGAAGAAAATTAACTACGAAAGACTCTAAAGGGCGCGGAAGGGGGGAGGGGAAAGACAGAAAAAGGGGTCACGCAAAGGCGCCAGGAACGCTAAGGTTTTTGGGGATGATTTTTCCCCTTCTTCTTTGCGGACTTGGGCTCTTGAGGCGGGGACGCCGGGCGTGAGAAAGAGATTTTAAGCACAGAGGGCACAGAGGAGAAGAGTGTGGGACGTAGAACGTAGGACGTGGGATGTGGGATGTGAGTTTGTGCGTTGGTGAGTGGTGCGTTCGTGGGGAGAGAGGGGGAGAGAAGAGAATTTTGGTTTGTGAGGAAAAAGAGGGGAAGAGAGAAGAGCGGGAGTTTGACGTGGGCGATAGTATTGCGATAAAGGTTGAACGGGTTTATGAGAGGATTGCGGCGGCTTGCGCAAGGAGCGGTCGTAATAGTAGCGAGGTTCAACTGGTTGCGGCGACCAAGAAGATCGCTCCTGAAAAGATTTCGGAAGCGGTGGATGCCGGAATATCGGTTGTTGGCGAAAACAGAGTGCAGGAGGCGATTCAGAAGAAAGAGCTTTGTCCTGGCCATCTGGAGTGGCACATGATCGGACATCTGCAGAGGAACAAGATTCGGCATGCTTTGGAGCTGTTTGATTTTATCCATTCGGTGGATTCACTTCGTGTGCTTGATGCGATTGAGGCGGAAGCGGAAAAGAAGGGGCGCACTGTTCCGGTGTGCCTGGAAATCAACCTGGCTGGAGAGAGTACAAAGTACGGGTTCGGGCGTGAAGAATTTGTGTCGGTTCTAGAGCATTGCTGTGGGCTTTCGAGGGTGGAGGTGCGCGGGCTGATGACAATGCCGCCGTTTACCGTTGATTCGGAAGATGTGCGGCATTATTTTGCGGAATTGCGGAATCTGAGAGATGAAGGGAATGAACGGACAGGGATGCGGATTGAAGGGCTTTCGATGGGGATGTCGCATGATTATGAAGTAGCGGTAGAGGAAGGAGCGACATGGGTCAGGGTTGGGAGCGCTATATTCGGGGAGAGAAGACCGGAGAGTCTGTGAGAAGAAAGTGGTGAGTTTGTTATGAGAGTTACTAAGGAACCGAGACGTTCCGGATGTTTGGTGCGGGCATTTGTCGTTCTGGTGATTCTTGTGGGCATCGCAATGATTACCGGAGTATTTGCCGTTAAAGCGGACGGGGGCAGGGAACTGATTACGGACTGGCTGGAAAAACGTCTGGGAATGGAACTTAACGTGGGCAAGACCCGGATAGGGTTTCCGTATGTGCTTGTAATCAAGGATATCAGTTCGGATGTTACCGGCCCGGATGAATCCGCGTTGCTGGAGATGGAGAGCATAAGGTTACGGGCGGGAGTATTTCCGTTTCTCAGGGCTTCTGTTAAGGGGATGGACCTGACTATGGTTGTCTCTGATAAAGGACAATGGAGTCCGCAGTCTTTTGCGCCGGTGGGCGAACTGCCGGGTTCGGGGCTTGAAATGATATCGCACATAACACGCGAACTGCGAAGCGACATGATTCTTTCTTTAGAGAAATCGAGGATCAGATGGGTTGATTCCAGGGGCGCTGAGCGGGCATCTGTGAGAGGACTTAATTTTGGTTTCGAACCTGCTGATATTCCTGATAACAGGATGTACTACTATCATTTCAGCGTGGATGAGGCGGTTTATCCGGACGGAAGGAAGAAGAAAGGCCTTGAAGCAGAATGGTTGAGTTCGGCCAGGTATGATTTTATTGATCTTGATCCCCGGGATTCGTGCGCTGATCCGGGGGCGAAAAGCAATTGGCTGAAGAAAGAAAGCGGTACAGCCGGTAAAGAAAGGCAATTGGACAGAAAGGAACCAGATGTTAACTCGAAAAAGGGCGAAGGAGATCGCGGCCCGGTTTTCTAGTCAGCGGATAGTTGTTGTAGGCGACCTGATGCTGGACCGTTACGTTTCCGGCAGTGTTGAAAGGATTTCTCCTGAGGCGCCTGTGCCGGTGGTGCATGTTAAATCTGAGCAAGCGCTTCCGGGTGGAGCCGCCAATGTTGCTTTGAACATCCATGCACTTGGAGGCAGCCCGGCGCTGGTGGGTTGCATAGGCAAGGATACTGATGGCGAGATACTTAAATCTGTCTTGAGTGAGAGGCGGATAACTACTGAAGGTCTGGTTGAATCTGCCGGGATGCGGACGATTTCCAAGACGAGAATTCTGGCGGATCATCAGCAGGTTGTCCGGGTGGATTATGAGACCTTGTCTGGCGATAACATGGCGCTGACCGAGGATATAGCTGCCAGGATAGCTATGGTTGGGAGTGAAGCTACTGGGCTTATAATTGAGGATTACGGGAAAGGCGCAGTGAATCAGGCCGTGGTCGACGCATCGATAGGGCTTTCCGGACGTCTTTCGATTCCGTCGGGATTTGATCCGAAGGACAACCATGAGCTTTCGGTACAGGGAATCACGCTGGCAACTCCGAACTACAGGGAAGCCTGCATCTCGGCGGGACTGCCTGAAGCTCCGCTTAATGGCGATCCGTGCCAGAATCATCAGCTCGCGTCCGCCGGAAAGACTTTGTTGGAGCGATGGGAACCCGAGTATTTAATGATTACGCTTGGTCCCAAGGGGCTTTATATGGCCAGAGCGGGTGAAAAGCCGGTGGTGATGCCTACTAAAGCCAGAGAGGTGTTTGACGTGTGCGGAGCGGGCGACACTGTTATAGCAGTGGCATTGTTGTCCATTGCAAGCGGGGCCACGGGGCTTGAGGCGGCTGATATGGCCAATCATGCTGCTGGTATTGTGGTAGGTAAAATTGGAGCGGCGACCTGTTCGACGGATGAACTGCTGGCGAGTGTAGAGTAGGGGGGGAGTGTGTGGGACGTAGGATGTGAGTTGTGGGATGTGCGGGGAGAGAGGGGGAGAGAAGAGGGGGAGAGAATATCCAATGATGAACATGGAATATTCAATGATGAAGGGTAAGAAAAGAAGAAGATTTTAACTACGAAAGACTCTAAAGGGCGCGAAAGGGATGTGGGGAGGGGTAAGAGGGGGAGCAGACCGGGTAAGCAGGTCGGGTAAGTGTATCCGAGTAAGAGGAGCGTTTAAGTGTACGGATTCAGACACTTAACCGCAATTCTTAACCGCCACCCTTAACCGTATACCCTTACCCGACTCACTTAACCCGCAATTCCTGCTGCGAGCGCGAATGGGATGTGAGTTTGTGCGTTGGTGAGTGGTGCGTTCGTGGGGAGAGAGGGGGAG
>CAYTRK010000271.1:0-3301 GCA_964440205.1 uncultured Victivallaceae bacterium | reverse complement strand
GTAGCAGAATCCCGCACGATAATCTCGACAAAACTCTTCCAGGCGTTCGGTTGCCGCAGGATCTTTGGCCCTGACATAACCGGGCGGCTCAAACATAGATGCCGTGGCGTAGATATCGCCGTTACGTTCTGACGGCTTCAGCACAAGTTTGCGATCACGCAATTCTCGCCTCATGTCCAGAACATCAGCATCAAGATAATAGGTCAAGTAGTTTGCCGTTATCCACCCCCTCCCGGTAAGAACCAGATCCCCGCTCCCCGCAAATTTGGAGACAAGCAGCACTATTCGGCGGTTTAGGTCATAATCGGATTCTTTCAGCACGTACATGCCCCCAACCCAATTATGAACCGCAAGCAAAACGATCAGCACAACAGCTTGAGCTGTCGCAACCAGGTTAGTACACACTCTGAAATATAGGAATATCACCGAAATACAAAACGGCATACCAACGAGAACCCACAATTCCGGATTTCCAGACTCCCTTAGTAATATTATCATCCCGGCCCCGAAAAACCACATGAAAAAAAAAGGTATGCAGTTTTGCGCATCCGGCTTGCGTAGAGTTTTGACCGACCTTATAAAATGCACTGCACCCCACATCACGACCACGGTAAAAGCTACAAACACGAGCCAAGCTAAGTCCACGGTGCGCGTTCCTTGAAACTTTTTCCCAAGGTATATTTCTTCGGTCATATTGCGCATAGTATAATGAATATCGAGCCAATCTCTAAACCATGGCATCCCGAGCAGGAAATTTGGCGAAATAAATGCCTGCGGTAAGGTGAAAACTGCGTTCACAAAATCTTTGCCTGTAAGCGAAATACTTTGCCACGGGCTCGCCTCAGGCACTTCTCCAGCGGACGATGCCGAAATGCCGGCTGGCGACGGTTCGGCTGAGTTCGGAAATGCTATAGCGAGGGAGTAGTGTAAAAGCGTAAAGATACAAATTACTGTAAAGAAAATGATGATTCCCCTTCGTCTCTGTCGATGCCACAGGCACACTCCACAGACAAGCATAACTGCTACTGCGCTAACAACGTGGGCACCCATCGCCAGACCTCCAATGACACCAGCAATCACGTAATGCCATTTTGAAGATTTATCCGTAAAAACCAGATAAACACACAAAAGGGAAAAGAAGATCGACATTGTATATACCTCAGGAGTACAGCTATATCTCCAAAAGCCATACGAAAACATCACTAACATTGCAGTTGTGAGCGATCGCGCCCGGGTGAGCTTCTGGTAGTCTCTGGAAAACAGATACACAAGTCCCACCGTTGCGGCGCCGAAGAAGGTGCTGACCCAACTCAACCATTCGAAAGGCGCGACCCCAAGTCCCGTCATAAACACAGCCTCGTATGAAAACTTGGTCAACGGCAAATAGAGATTATGATGCTGATGCCAAAGGTTCGTACCATCCCTGTCCGGCAACAGGAGCGATGCATACCTGTATGCATCTTCAGCATCATGGTGATTTCCAGGCCATGTTGCCCGATACAAGACAAGAGCTAGGACGAAGATCCCTAGTGATATAAGAAGCTCTCTTCTTCTGCAATACCCAATCATTCTATCTCCTGGACACAATAGTGATCAGATGCTGTTACCACAGACTCACAACAACCTGACCCTATTAATACGCCCCCTTTGCAAACAAAACCACCCAGAAGGTGCGCAGAATAATTTTCAGGTCAAGTTCCCAGTTGCGGTTGCGAAGGTAATACACGTCCAAAATGCACATGTCATGAAAACTGACGTCGCTGCGACCCGAAACCTGCCACAAACAAGTCAGACCAGGCAATCCCTCATGCCTGCGGTAATGCCAGTCTTCGTAATAGTTCTCAAAATCCCGCCTCGGTAAGGGCCTTGGGCCAACAAGGGTCATCTCGCCTTTCAACACATTCGCGAGCTGAGGCAACTCGTCCAGGCTGAACCGCCTGAGGAATCTGCCTACCGGCGTTACCCGCGGGTCCTCCCGAATCTTAAATAAACCCTCGCCCGACTCATTGAATTCCTCCACCTGTGCCTGCATCTCGTCAGCCTGTTCGTACATGCTGCGGAATTTGTAAATCCTGAACGGTTTCCGGTTTACCCCTATCCGTTCCTGTGAAAAAAAGACTGGCCCTTTACTGGTCAACTTGACTGCCGCAGCTATCAGAAAAAGAAAAGGCGAAACCAGAACCAGGCCCAGGGCAGCCACAATCAAGTCCACGATTCGCCTGGTTAAATTGGCGCTCCTGCTTTGTTTAGGAACATCAAAATGCACGAGAGGATAACCGTAAATGAGATCCGTAGGCATCCTGGCCCGCGAGACTATTACATCAAGCCGGTGAGAAAAAATCTTGGCCGCCTCCTCCATGTTTCCCGCAATCTCCAGCAACTCCATAATCTGACCGGTCGTGAGATCCTTTTCCGCGCAGATGATAATATCACACGGATTCTCTCTTATATTTCTCTTCAGGGATTCAAATCCCGTTCCCGAATGTTCTTCCATACCGGCGACCTGCTGCCCGCACAGATATATTCCGCCCGGATGCTTCTTCTTAACCAGCTCCAAAATAACTTCCGCTTCTTTTCCTTCCCCGATAAGCAACGAGTTCCATCGGTCAAAGCCGACTTTCCGGAGACTTACCAGTATCCAGTCCATAAAGTGTCTTAACAGCAGACACATGCATATGTTCATCACGGCAAAAGTTAAGAAAATACTGCGCGGATGGAACACATTTCTCGTGAAGTGAAAATAGGTGTAAAAAACCAACAGAGCGCCAACATTCGAGAGCAGCACGTACCAGCCTCGCGGCCTGCGCCTCAGAAACTTCCTGTCTTCGTATAGACCGGAAAGAGCGTAAAAGAAACACACCGTAGCAGTCAGAATCACAACAATTCGCGCGGCTGAAACCAGATAGAAATCAACGTAATCTATCGGCACCACGCCTGAAAACCGGGGAGGAACCACCTCGCGAATTGATGCAAACAGAACCTGGCCCGGCCTGCTGACGAATCTGAACCACACGGCGAAATAGTACGCCCCCACTATAGCAACAAAGTCAGCAAAGAAATAAAACAACCATAGATTTAGAAATTTCCGTCGCTTTTCCATCCCGGAAATATTAACACCACAAGCCCCGGACAACAAGAAACGGTTTGACACAACAATTCCATTTGAGGTCTTCCGCAAAATCTGTGGGTACTGAAAGCGTGTAGCTACCCAATAAGAGGCACATGTTAGAGAAAAAACGCAGGAATATGGCACGAAATATATCCAAGGATTTCTCGTATCGAGATAATTTGACCGGCGAAG
>CAYTRK010000270.1:0-3302 GCA_964440205.1 uncultured Victivallaceae bacterium | reverse complement strand
GGGAAAGACACTGCTGGGTTCCGATTCGCATACGGCTACCGGCGGGGGTGCAGGCATGTTGGCGATCGGCGCGGGAGGCATCGACGTTGCTGCGGCGATGGGGGGCAGGCCTTTTTACATAACAATGCCGAAAGTAATAAAGATTGAACTGAAGGGATCCATGCCGCGGTGGGTTTCCGCAAAAGACATCATACTGAAGGCGCTGGAAATATTTGGAACGAAAGGGAATGTTGGAGTGGTTTTTGAATACGGCGGGGAGGGTGTCGGGAAACTGGATGTGCCTGAACGCGCGACCATAACCAATATGGGCGCTGAGTGCGGAGTGACTTCCTCCGTATTTCCAAGCGACGAACGAACGAGGAAATTCCTCGATGCGCAGGGACGCGGTGAGTTGTGGCGGGAACTCAAGGCTGATGCTGACGCAAGTTACCACCAGGTAGTACAAATAGACCTTTCGGAACTTGAGCCGCTTGCGGCCACTCCGCACTCGCCTGGGAATATTGCAACGGTTTCTTCGCTCTCAGGGACCAAAGTAGACCAGGTTCTTATAGGGTCATGCACGAATTCTTCTTACCGGGACCTGAAGGCGGTTGCAAGGATACTGGAGGGCAGGCGGGTTCATCCTTCGGTAAGCTTCGGAGTTGCCGCCGGATCGAGGCAGGCGCTGAAAATGATTATGAAAGAAGGTCTATTGGCGACGCTGATGGATTCCGGAGCCAGGATGCTTGAAAGCGCATGCGGGTTCTGTATAGGAAATTCTGTATCCCCGGGAACCGGTGCGGTGTCGGTCCGTACTTCAAACAGAAATTTCGAGGGCAGATCTGGCACGCCTTCAGCGGAAATATACCTGGTCAGTCCGGAGACCGCTGCCTTGACGGCTCTTTACGGCCGTTTCACTGATGCTCGACTTATTGAAGATCTGGAATGTCCACGGGTACGCATGCCGAAGAAATTCGAGGTCGACGATTCAATGTTTGAATATCCGCCGGAGGACGGATCTGTTGTTGAACTCAGGAAGAGCGGAAATATTGGAGATGTGCCAGTTGCGGAGGAACCTGCCGATACGATAGCAGGCGCTGCTGTAATAAAGGTTGGCGACAAAATTACCACGGATCATATCATGCCTGCCGGGCCGCGCCTGAAGCACAGGTCCAACATAGAGAAGTACTCACAATATGTATTCGAAGGCACTGACTCCGGATTTGTGTCCAGGGCCAGAGATAATATAAAGAAAGACCTGGCAAACTTCATAGTTGCAGGCGAATCCTACGGGCAGGGGTCCAGCAGGGAGCACGCAGCCATGTGTCCGATGTACCTTGGTGTAAAGGCTGTGCTGGCTAAGTCAATTGAAAGAATTCACAGGACGAACCTTATCAATTTCGGCATATTGCCCGCGGTTTTTGAGAATACCCTGGACTATGACAATGTGGAAGCGGGTGATGAGCTTGAACTGGACGGCGCAGTCGGTTGTCTAAAGGAAGGTGGAAGCCTTGTCCTTCGAAACCTTAGCACTGGAATTGACATTGATGTAAGAATTGATCTGAGTTTGAGAGAAAGAGAAATAATGCTGGCCGGCGGATTGCTTAATTACATGCGCAAGACAGAGGGCAATGGGCAGGTTTATGGCAGAGAGAAAGGTCCAGGAGAATGAAATACGAGAAGATTCAAGTGCCTTCGGGCGGCGGGAAGATTGGAGTAGAGGCGGATGGAACCCTTAAGGTGCCCGCTCGCCCTGTTATACCATATATTGAGGGTGACGGCATCGGTCCGGATATCACGGCAGCGGCCATGACTGTATGGAACGCGGCTGTGGAGAAGGCGTACGGAGGCGAGCGAAGTATAGAGTGGATGGAGATCTTTGCGGGAGAGAAAGCAACCAGGATCTACGGTTCCGACGTCTGGT
Source organism: uncultured Victivallaceae bacterium (assembly GCA_964440205.1). GTDB lineage: Bacteria > Verrucomicrobiota > Kiritimatiellia > UBA8416 > CAYSRM01 > CAYSRM01. The sequence goes on along the minus strand of CAYTRK010000270.1, from coordinate 1,399 downwards.
TGCCGGAAGAAACATACGAGGCGATAAGGGATTATCGAGTTGCCATCAAGGGACCACTTACCACTCCTGTTGGAGGCGGCATTCGGTCTCTGAATGTCGCGTTGAGACAGAAGCTTGATCTGTATGTCTGTTTGCGTCCTGTGCGATGGTTTGAAGGGGTTCCCACTCCGGTCAAACGTCCCGATCTGACACAGATGGTGGTATTCAGGGAGAACACCGAAGACATCTATGCGGGCATTGAGTGGGATGCAGGTACGTCGGCAGTCAAAGAGGTGGTTGACTTTCTCCAGGAGAAAATGGGAGTCACGTTTATCCGTTTTCCCGAAACATCTTCTATTGGAATAAAGCCCATTTCGCGTGAAGGATCGGAGAGGTTGATCAGGGCCGCTATAAACTACGCTGTTGCAAACGGGCTTCCAAGCGTAACTCTTGTGCACAAGGGCAATATTATGAAATACACTGAAGGCGGCTTTAAGCGGTGGGGGCAGGAACTTGTCCGAAACGAGATGTCTGACGTTGCGGTGGTTGCCGATGACTGTTCCGACTCTTCCGGCGGTTGCCCCCCCTCTCCGGAGGGGAAGGTTCTGGTCAAGGATGTTATTGCCGACGCTTTTCTTCAGCAGATTCTGACTCGTCCCGGAGAGTACTCGGTGATTGCCACTATGAATCTGAACGGTGACTACATCTCGGATGCGCTTGCCGCTTGTGTCGGCGGTATTGGTATCGCGCCTGGTGGGAATATAAATTACGAAAGCGGCCTGGCTCTTTTTGAGGCCACTCATGGAACGGCGCCTAAGTATGCCGGTCAGGACAAGGTCAATCCCGGTTCCCTCATACTGTCCGGCTGGATGTTGCTCCGACACATTGGCTGGAATGAAGCGGCGGATCTTATCCTGAAGGGGATGGGCGGCGCTATAAAGGCGGGAACGGTAACGTATGATTTTGCCCGGATGATGGAAGACGCAAGGCAGGTTAAGTGCAGCGAGTTCGGCAGGGCTGTGGCGGATAATATGTAAACGTGGAAGAGAGGCTGGATTTATGTTTCGCGCTCTACGTTCAGGCGTCATTCTCGGCGACAGACCTACGATTTAAACTGTATGGCGAGCACTTTTGAGAAATTGGTCTGAAAAAAAATCCATTTTCTTTAAAAAACCCTTTGACAGTGTCGCGGTGTCTGCTAGTATTACGCGATTTTTGGGGCACTTAGGCTCCGCAATATAACATTTTAATATCTTTTTGAGGCAACAGAGTGGCGCTTGCGTCTGTGTTGAAGTTTAGGCGCTAAGCTCTGTTGTTTTTGCCGTACAGGCTGGGTTGATGCGGCTGAGAAGGAGCGGGACAGCTGCCCATGTAGCTCAGTTGGCAGAGCGCATCCTTGGTAAGGATGAGGTCAGCGGTT
>CAYTRK010000269.1:0-3310 GCA_964440205.1 uncultured Victivallaceae bacterium | reverse complement strand
CACACCCCTTTTGCCACACCCAAGCAAAACCCCGAAAACCCCTGCTATTATTGGTAGAGGCGGAGGGATTCGAACCCACGACCCGCGGATTAAGAGTCCGCCATAAGGCGGACACTGGCTTTCATTGGCGTTTATCCAGTAAGGTGTTTTGGCCTGCTATCATTGCTATTTCAGGGATTTCCGCCCGGTCCGCAGTTTTTGACTTTCATTGGCGTTTAATTCTTTTCGCGGGAATAACCCCTGCACTATCCCCTACACAAATGTGCAGCGGATATTTAGTCCGCGGCGCCTATACACCATGGCACTGTGTGAGCTACTGGATTTCGACGCGATAGAGTACGTATTGCGCTGCATTGGTTGACGTTGTAGTCAATGTCACTGTCCCGTCAGTCCATACCGAATAAGGAGCATCCCCGTCAGTGTAAACAAGCAGGTTTGTCAGTGAGGGTCCTGCTATATTATGCGCCACTGCGGCCTTGTTTGAGATGGACACACTGAAATTGCTCGATGTGCCACTGAGAACAACAGCAGCAATCCCGTAAGGTGTCCCGGTGTTTGTAACAACAGTGCTGCCGCCGCTGAAACTTCCTCGCAATGGCGGAAGGTGTCTGTACCCGCCGGCAAACAATATACCCGCTAACAGACCAGTCAGTATTCCTGATAATGTCACGATTCGTAATGTCTTCATCTGTACTTTCTCCTTTGTGGTTTTCTTTTCTGTCTGCGCCGGGCAGTTTCCTTGATTGCACCTGCGCCGCGTAGTAATACGCTCCAGTCATCAGTCTCGTCGTTCATCATTGCCTCTATTGCCCGCCAGGTCTGCACTGCCTGTCGGGATGGCCACCCGAACGCAAAGCCGCTGGTCTCCAGCGCGTATTGCGCCTTTTTGTTCCAGTCGTCGCTCTTAATCGTCCGGGATAACGAGGCAAAGCTCTCGAATGCCGGTGACACCTGGAATGTATAATCGTGCATCATTGCATTGATAAAGCTGCCAACCACAGGATACATGGCTAGGCGATAACTGACCACGCCTTTGCCATACTCGATATACCACGGCTCATCATCATCACCGGAATAGAACAGCGATGCAATGGCCTGAGATGCAATAGCAGGGAATAGTGTCCGCCAGAAAAACGACACAAACGCATCGGTCTGTGAAATTTTCCCAAGACGCCGCATTTCTGCAGCTCTCCGGGTCTCATTGTAATATTGAGAGAAAAACGTGTAAAACATGACGAAAAGCCGCTGGAAGTTGGATCCGCGCATCACCGGCGCCAGGTCCTTCGGGGACGCGGTGGGTTGTGTACGTCGCACAATCATATCCGCATAACGAATAGCATCAGCCTCATTGCCGTTTGTCTCGCGCATCTTCTTGTAATACGCTCCCAGCCAGGACGGCAGCGTTGCCATCTTGTCGTTAAGGGTAATAAGGCTGAAAAGAATCGTCTGCATCTTAGGGTCTTTCGGGGATAATGGTATCGGCGCTTTTTGTTTCGACCATTCCCTTAATTCTTTGTCCCAATTCGCTCTCCGATATTTCAAGGCCGTCGAACGGGAATATATAAACTCGCGCAGCTCTCGCGGGTTTGTCATTACGCCTTTATAAAACTCTTCCATTCCCTTTGCTGTCCATTTCAACCCTATCCGATTGACTGTCTGTGATAAAGAAAGCTGCTGCTTCAAGGCCACGGAAAGCTTCAGGCCCAGGAAGGCCGTGGTCGTATTCCGCCGCAATCCACCCACAAAGCGTTCGGCCACATTCTGTAAGTCGTTGGTTACTTTCATCTGTCGCGGATTTGCTACGTGTTTCAGCCATGGCATAAGTTGTCGATATTCGGCCCTGCCGCGTGCAGCAACAATGAAACGCTTCACATCAGGATCAGCCAGGATTCTCTGTACATTGCGCACTGCTATTGCATGTGTGATAAAATGGTTTGTCTTGAATACATGCCCGGTCACTACACGGAAAAAGCGAAGTTCTACGGGATCTGAACCACCTTTCCGCGTCTTGGTGAATCCACGCTCAACAGCCGCGCGAGAAAACACCTGTCGCATGAGGTTTGCCTCCTGCTGCTGCTCCAGAGCCTTCTCTGACGCGCCTGTATCAGCCTGTATCGGCCAATACGGTTCCACTTTTGGAGGCCGGACACCCGTTAACACTTCAGAGATCGTTGCAATCTCATCATATTGCGCGCCTACAATGTCCATAATGTTGTCAACCACGCGCTTCTCTTTAGCGGTCAAGGTGTTGACTATCTCGTTAATCTGCGGCATCGTGAACTGATTACCTTTAACCAGTCGGTAGCGGTTATCTTCCTGCCTGGAATTGGCATACACGGCCATAGCATGTTCACGCGTCATTTTGCGTCCGGCTACATCAATGGTTTCCCCTTGTATCGTTTTGAGCCTGCTTTTCAACGGAGTAAGAGCCGCATCAATCTTTCGGCCCATTTCCTCGCCTCGCATGAGTTCTTCCATTTCAGCGTCTGCAACGCGCTGGAAAATTTCCCGGTGAATCGGCCCGTTTTCCTCAAACCCATCAAGCGCCTCCAGGACGTATTCCGCCTTGGTGAGCCAGGCTGAACCTGTATCCTTTGCTTTCTTCAGCTTCTGCCACACTCCCTCGGGGTCGCGTTCAGACGGGGTACGGTAGCGAGGATCCAACTGGTCCAGATGTTCATCAATCTTTTTCTTGATATTCTGTGCCTTGACCTTAACGCCTTTTTTCGGCTTCTGCCCTTCTGCGAGTTCAACAAGCGCCTGAAGCTCGCTGGTCTCGGGATTTACATCTACCTCCACGGTATACCCCATTTTTTTTAAGCGGCGGCGATATTGAACCATATCAGGGTCATTCTCAAAAATTCTGCCGGTTATCATATTGCGGACTTCCGCAAAATCCCGATCTTTCTTCTCGTCAAAGAGGCGTCGCTTACGCTGACCCACCCCAACAAGAACATCTACGGCCACGGAGAAACTCTCCATGGTCTCCAGGTCCATATCCTCCAGCCGCTCAAAATCAAATACTTCCAGAGCCTCGTCACTCAACATCAGATCTATCCCGTTTTCCATTTCATGGTCCCGGAATTGCCGCAATGTCATATCCTCGCCAACAGTGGTACGCTGACGTTTCGCCACCTTAAACTTCGCCAGAATCTTATTAAGCTGATCGCGATAATCCCCATCTATACTCTTCAGTCGATTATACCGCGTAAGTTTTTCTCTCAACTTCTCACGGGTAGCCTGTTCAGTAAACATGGTAAAAGAAACGCTGAAGCAGTTGAAAAGATCTTAAAAGACCATCAAATTAGAA
>CAYTRK010000268.1:0-3311 GCA_964440205.1 uncultured Victivallaceae bacterium | reverse complement strand
ATGCGTGCCTGTCGTTGAAGTTATGTGTAGCGTCAAAACGAATATAAGGATCCGGTACCTTATCCGTCAGATCCAGCATGTCGAACCTGGTGCCCTCATCGCCTGGAATTTGCACATCGTTTCTGCTGTTCAACGGGACAGTAGAATGGTTCTCCATGCGAGGGTTTACGGAACTGACCAACAATCCTTTGTTGCTTTTTGAAACCACAAATCAAAATCTTTTTTCAGGATTGCAGAAAAATGGGAAGCTCATAGGTTCGGAGTAAAAACAGAATTGCGATGGTTCTGTTCGAAATGAAGCGCAAAGCGGGTTGAAGCATTATGAAGAATCGTAAAAACAATGACTCTTTGGGGGAGGAAGCTGAGCGGGTTGAGTGCAGAGACAAGGCTGCCGGTAAAGTGCGCTGGAATACATTCAAATCGAGCTAATAAAGATATTCTCTATTCCCGCTTCATTCATGATTTGTACGGTCTCCAGAAGATTTCCGTGTCGAGCAGTTGCAGTGTTTTTTATGAGGACACTGATACCTGAATCGTGCGCTGCCGCTTTCAGAACGTGATCCTTGAGTTGCTCTGCGGTAGCCTTCTTTCCATTTAGGATCCGCCCAAATCGCTCATCCTCGCCTCCATAATAAAGGCTTACTGTTACATTGTATGTTTGATCAGTCTGACAAGTCCCGCGGGCTTCGGATGCAATGTAGTCAGCGATATTTACTCTGAAATACTCAGGAGTTTTTTGGTCGGCAATGGCAATATCAGTTATTCCAGTGTTCATAAAGATGTCGATGAACTTGCGAATATCACGATACTTCGTTCTTCTGTCACCGCAGATTATTGCCGGATATTCTCCCATTCCCTGGTATCTGGCCTCAATGATCTTGCGCGCCTGTTCCAGTGAAAGCATTGTTTCGTGCAAAGACAACCACCCTCGCTTGTCGACATCAATTATAAATGTGTCGGGATGTAGTTCGACTGTTTGCCGCGGCGTTGCTCTGATCATAATGCTTCTGCATGTAAATGTATAAACAATAGTTCCCGCTGAGGACGTTGACAGAATTGTGACCAGCATTACGAGCGCAAGCTTTGTTCGTGGTAATATTAGAGATTGTAGTACGGACCATAAAAACAGGAGAACGGCAATTACCAGGGCCAGTGTCCATGGATAGGCGGGAAAATTGCGCGGTCCGGCCATGGCAAGCTTGTTTGAGCCAAAATGTAAGGTAAAAATACAGAAAATACCGAGGATATGAATAACCGTATGAAACACGATGACCGTGCTTATGTTCTGGCTGATTCCCTGTATGGCCGATTGATCTCGACGATGTGTAGTGAGCAAGATCTTCACAATATTTCCTCTAACCTGGACTATTTCCGACGCGCGAATAATCCACCGCTCCGGGCCGTGATGGCCGCGGCCAGCGCAGCCAAACGGGGTGACGGCAAGTTCACGAGCTGCCCTGGCAGCTCGCGTCAAATTGATCTGCTCATTAACGCCACGAGTCGATGAGTGAATCAGTCTAAATGATCTGTTCGATTTTCTGCATCACCTCGTTTGTAAGAAGGTCGGCGTCTTCCGAGGCTTTGACGTTTTGTCTGACCTGTTCGGGCCTGGACGCGCCGGTGAGTACGGTGCTGACCGCCTTGTTCTTGAGACACCATGCCAGGGCAAGCCGCGCTTGTGGAATGCCGAGTTCCTTCGCAATATCGGCCAGCTTGCGGCATTTCTCTATTCTTTCCTCGGTGATGAATTGTTTTTGTTTCTCCTGATCCATTCGTCCAAAATGGCTGTCTTCAGGAATACCGTCGTTGTATTTGCCGGTCAGGAGCCCTACCTGCAAAGGGGAGAATACGGTTAACCCGATGCCTTTTTGTTCGATCGGTCGTGTCAGTTCCTTTTCGACGTGATGCCGGTGCAACATGTTATATTTCGGCTGTTCCATAGTAGGGGCATGATAGTTGTGCGCCTCGGCAATGCCGTATGCCTGCATCAGCTCTGCTTCAGAGAACATGCTTGTTCCCCAGTACAGTATTTTGCCCCGCTTGATGAGTTCGTCCATTGTGGCGACTGTCTCTTCCATAGGGGTTTCGGGGTCGGGCCGGTGACAGAAAAAGAGGTCCAGATAATCGAGTCCCATGCGTTTGAGCGCCGCGTCGCATGCCTCGACCAGATGTTTTCTTGAAAGTCCCTTCTGGTTGGGCTTGTCCCCGATCTCGATGACCTTGCTGCTTATTACAAGGGTATCTCTTGGCCAATTCTGTTTTCGGAACACTTTCCCCATTGCTTCTTCAGCGGCGCCTCGGCCATAAATCTCGGCTCCATCGAAGTAGTTTACGCCGTTTTCATATGCCGCGACCATGCAGGCTTTAGTGGTTTCCTGGTCAACTGATTTTCCGAAGGTGCGCCATGAGCCCAGCGAAATTTCGGAGACTTTGATCCCGGCGATGCCAAGTTTGCGGTAACGCATAGATATCTTCTTTCTGTTCTTTTCGTTGAATCAACTTTCTCGTTCAGAACCTATTCTGAATATAACTGGTATTGTGTTGGATACAAAGAAAAAGAGCACGATAATTTTCAATAACTGATTGACGCATTATTGATGGACGTGCTGAGGTGCATATGCGGATTTTTTAAAGAGTTGCCAGTTACAATTTGGCGGTATTCAATTTTGGCGGAATTGTTCCGGTCAGGAAAAAACGAATCAAGCAATGTGCTATACTGAAAAAGCTGTTTTCTATTTTCTCGGTCAGATTCTGTGTTCTACGTTTTCACCGGGCGAACGGGTTTGGGATCAAAGGAAACGAGGCGGTCACAATGCTCCTGTTCCTTCCTGCGCAAATCAGTGACCATTGCACGAACGTCAAAACCAAACCGCTTAGCCCGCATATCTCACAGAATTTCGTGGCGAGAGCGTGGAGAGTGCTGCTGCGTCTCAACCTGACGATTCTTCACGAACCAGCTCAGAGACGACAATCTTGAAGCTCGAAGCCCGTGTGTCTCACTCACGGAATGTTCAATGATGAAGGGGAGAATGGGAAGAGGGGGATGTAGGACGTAGAACGTGGGACGTGGGGAGGAGAGGGAATGTGAGTTTGTGCGTTGGTGGGTTGTGCATTCGTGGAGAGAGAAGAAGAGAAGAAGGGGTAACTACGAAAGGCACTAAAGGGCACGAAAGGGACGTGGAGGGGGGTATGTTATCCGGCCATAGTTGCTGAGCAGTTCAGTCACACAACCGTGAGTGAAATCAAGGAAACTGCACCGGGCGGCCGGATTGTACGCGCAGCTTCCGCCTCAGTCGTTTTCAAGTTTTCTC
>CAYTRK010000267.1:0-3313 GCA_964440205.1 uncultured Victivallaceae bacterium | reverse complement strand
ATGGTACAGGGAATTCTTCAGCGATGAAGTGGATTTCCACTGGACCAGCGATTCCAACCATACCCGCAAGGTGTTTATGGAAAAATCACAGATTGAACCGGATTACCATGTGCTTGCGAATTTCCGTTATCGGAGAATTGATGAAAAATTCAAGATTCAGTCATGGCTGGAACGCGGTGGTGCGATCCTGGAAGAAGCCGAGACCTGCACGATCAAGGTGTACGATTCATCGGGCAATCTTATTACCAATATTGTGAGTGAAGCCTCAAGTTACGCCAATTTCACCGGGGTTTTCTGGCAGGAATGGGATGTTTCGGGGATGGGATATGACAGTTCGGATGTCTTCTTTGCCAGGGTGGAAATTGATTATTCCGGCGCGACATACTCCTCGGGTGTCACTTTCCAGTTAATGCAGGAAGCCAGCTCGGAGATCGAGACGGTTATCGAAGCTATTGACGCCTCTTCCTCAAATATTCTCGATCGGGTTGACCGCGTTTACGATGAAACGACTAACATGAGCTCAAACGTGGAAGAAACTCGAATTGCGGCGACAAACACAGCTCGCATTGCGCAGGGCACCGCGGACGCCGTGGGCGACTTGCAGCAGGATGTTACCAACCTGACGACAGTTGCCGAAGGAATAAGCACGAACGTTGACACGCTGGTATCGGACATGGTGACGGTGACCAATGAGCTTGGGAGCATGACCAATACGATAATACAGGCCATTGAGCCGTCTTTGACCAACACCGAGGCAAAGGTTGATGAGATGTATGAGGGCTCCGCCAGCGATCTGGCCAGGATTCTGACAAGACCATCTACAGTGCTTTTGAACTCTACAAATACTATCATGTACAAAACCAAGGTCGGCTATCCGGCCGCCGACGTACAGATTGCCGTGGAAGATTTCTCCGGCGCGCAGCAGTATTCCGGGGAGATGACGGAAGTTGTGGGAGGCATCTATGAGTCGGACGACATCATATTCGGCTGGGGTACGGGAGAATTCAAGGTGTCCGTTAGCGATCCGGAAGCAAGCGACAGCATGATAATGAAGGTTGTCGAGGAGGATGTCGACACTGTGCCGCCTATGGTCAGGGACCTTAGTAACAGGGTGGTGCAGCTTGACCAGGATATTGCAGACCTGAATACGCTGGTACAAGGACTTGATGGCGCTGATCTGAGCGGCGTCGAGGCTTCGCTTGATCAGATACAGAGTGATGTCCAGGGCATACAGGGGACGGATCTTTCCGCAGTTGTGAACGAGTTGAATGCGATTCAAAACGACGTGCAGGGAATCGAGGGCGCTGATCTGTCGGGTGTTATCACCCGTTTGAGCAGTATCGAGGCGGATATGGAAACGCTTTCCGGCACGCAGCTCGCGCAGCTAGAGAACAAACTTGCCAGCGTAGGCTCGGAAGCGGCGGACGCGGCGCAGAAAGCCGGCAGCGCCAAGACCGAGGCCTCGAACGCGGCCAGTGGAATTCAGACAGTTATGAGTGAGCTGGAAGATAGCAATTTCAAGGCGGCAATGGCCGCGCTGAAAGAAGTCCAGGGCTCTCTGGCCAAAACTTCGGAGAATGTTGGCCGGATCCAGGAAGCTGTGAACCTGGGCGGGTTGTATAAGTCTATGGAACAGATGGCCGCGCAGATCAATGAACTGGCAAAGAGCGAGGGCTACGATTATCTGGTATCGCTTGCGAAACTCCCGGAAGAGGACGAAGAAGGAGAGGCGGCGGATACCGACGCTATCGGCGTATTGAACCGGAACATCCAGGAAATCCGCGGATCAATGGAACATATGCAGAAACTGCTGGACGAGGCAGCGTATGAGCCGGTGGTGACCGAAACGTTGATGGGGGTGGAGTAGGGGAGAGAATATCCAATATCCAGCACGGAATATCCAATGATGAAGGGGAGAAGGGGGAAGGGGATGTGAGTTGGTGAGTTCGTGCGTTTGTGTGTTTGTGGGGAAGTGGAGGGTAAGACGTAGAACGTGGGAGGTGGGGAGGGAGAAGGGGAGAAGAAAACTACGAAAGGCGCCAAAGGGCGCGAAAAAGGGCGCAGGGGGAAGGGGATGTGAGTTGGTGCGTTCGCGTGTTGGTGGGGACGTGGAAGGTAAGACGTAGGACGTGGGACGTGGGTGCGTTGGTGAGTTGCAACGGCTGGCAACACATCGCTTGTTTGCGCTGTCTGATATTGTTATGTTATGGCTATGAACGTGAAGTGCGGAATACTGTTTTTTGTCGTGTGTCTGGTTTTATTCGGGCAGAGTCGCGGCGTTGCCGCGACGGTAGAGCTTAAGATAGAGGTTACCAATCCGAGAAGCACACCTCAGACCAGGGATGTGCGTTCCAACCTGCCTGTCGGGGTAGGCACCAATGCTATCATAAGCCTGGATGGAATGGAACTGGATTATGACGTTCAGGATGATATTTATCAGGTTTACCGTGAGGTCGAACTGGATCCTAAGGAGACCCGCACCTTTCGGGTCGAGATCAGGGATATCTGGACGATCCCGGAGCCGGAACTGGGCGAGCTTAAAAGTCATGCCGATAAGTTGTTACAATCGCTTAAGGGCACAAAGTTTGTGGAAACAGGCAAGCAGCTCTATGAGTCGGTTGTCGGGAAGCTCGAAAAGATAATCGAGGAACAGGAAGAGAACAGCATTGCCGCGGGGGCCAGGCCTGTGATCCACATTGCCGCTTACGAGTCGAATCTGGAAAAGCTTGACGAGGTGAAGAAGGATCTTGCCCGCCTTGAAAACCTGGTTCTGGGAGCGGGAAAGGATCCTGGCAGGATCGTGGAGCCGGGAAGGGGCGGGCGCGGGAAGGAACGGACGTCTGCACCATCGCTGGAACCGGAGGAATATAATACCGGCGTTATAGAAGTCACAGTCCGAAACACTTCGCCGAATCGGACAAGGGAAATAGAGTTACGGCATCCTCTTCCGCAAGAGATCGGAGTGAACGATGTGCTGGATGCCGACGGTCTGCAGGTACTGCCCGATTTCAAGAGGGGAATTGCTTATCTTACCGCTGATGATCTGGAGCTGAAGCCGGAGGAGTCGCGCACTTATAGAGTGAAGATCAGGGACAAATGGAATGTCAATCAGCGGCGAATCGAAGATCTTGGAGAACGGGTCAAGACCGTTCGCGACAGAATTGCGGCGCAGGAAAGTTTTGAAGCTATAGAGACGGCGCTTACAGGAATTGAAGAAGGCCTGGCGGAAATTCGCGCGCAGGAAGGTCCCCAGGAGATCAATGAAGAGTACGCGCAATTCTATCGCGCGCAGTCGGAAAAGGTGGGCCTGCTC
>CAYTRK010000266.1:0-3329 GCA_964440205.1 uncultured Victivallaceae bacterium | reverse complement strand
CGGGGAGCGTAAAAGTTGTCGAGGAACTTGACGGGATGGAAATGAAAACCCGGAATATCGCCGGTTTGCTGAAAGTTCTTGAAACCGGCTCTCGGGCTTTGATTGTTATATCGGGCGGCAACCCGGAATTGAAAAAGTCCGTACGCAACCTGGTGGGCGTGCGTCTTATAAGGGCTGAGGACGTGAGCGTTTTTGACATTATTGAGAACCGGTCGATCATAGCCACGGGGAAGGCTATGGATATTCTGAAGAAAAGGACCGGCGGAGATACGGGAGGCGAGGGGGAAGAGAAATGAAAGATCCGCTCTCTATAATAATGGGTTTGCAGGTAACCGAGAAAAGCGCGGTGCTCAGTGAACATGGTAATAAGTACATGCTGCGCGTTGCGCCTCGGGCGAACAAGGTTGAGATCCGGAAAGCGATTGAGCTGATGTTCGGCGTGTCGGTAATATCGGTGAATACCTGCAACTACGGTGGAAAAAGGAAGAGAGAACGAACCGTTCAGTACGGAAAGAGATCGGACTGGAAGCGGGCAATTGTTACTCTTAAAGAAGGGGATACGATAGAGCTTACGTAGGTGGAATTATGGCTATAAAAAAGTACAAACCGACAACTGCGGGCAGAAGGTTCGCGACGGTTTCCGCGTTTGACGAAATAACCCGGGCCGAACCTGAAAAGTCCCTTGTTGAGAGTTCCGGAAAGCATGCCGGCAGGAGTTCGTCGGGGCGGATCAGTACGAGGCATCGTGGCGGCGGGCACAAAAGGAAGTACAGGGTGATTGATTTTCGAAGGGACAAGATTGATATACCGGGGAAGATAGCCTCAATTGAATATGATCCGGGTCGTTCTGCGAATATTGCCCTCGTGCAGTATCCGGATGGCGAAAAACGATACATTCTTGCGCCTCTCGGGGTAAATGTGGGCGAGCAGGTCATGTCTGGCGAAAATGTTGAACCCAAACGCGGGAACGCTCTTCCGTTGGCAAGAATTCCGATGGGTACTTTTGTGCATAATGTTGAACTTACACCCGGCAAAGGTGGCAAGCTGGCACGGGGGGCAGGCGGCTCTGCGCAGCTTATGTCCCGCGAAAGCGACTTTGCGAACATCAAGCTGCCTTCCGGGGAGATTCGGCTTGTGAATACGAGATGTTTTGCCACGGTGGGACGCGTGGGCAATACCGAGCACGGGACGATCACAGATGGCAAGGCGGGCAGAAAGAGGTGGCGCGGAGTAAGGCCGACAGTCAGAGGCGTGGTGATGAATCCTGTAGACCATCCCATGGGAGGCGGTGAAGGCAGGAGCTCGGGCGGGGGACATCCTGTTTCTCCATGGGGCAAGCTTGCCAAGAGCGGAAAGACCCGGAAGAGAAGCAAGACGTCGAACAAGTTTATTGTTAAGAGGAGAAAGTAAATATGGCTCGTTCAATAAAGAAGGGACCTTTTGTTGACGAGAAGCTGCTGAAGAAGGTTGAGAGGATGGATAAGTCGGGGGCGAAGCGCCCGATAAAGACATGGTCCAGGCGCTCGATGATTGCGCCTGAATTTGTTGGACACACTTTTGCTATTCATAATGGAAGGCAGCATATCTCGATTTTTGTGACTGAGAATATGGTCGGGCATCGTCTGGGTGAATTTGCTCCCACACGAACATTCCGTAAGCACGGTACGCATACGGACAAGACTGTTTCGCTGAAGTAGGACTGGGGAATCATGGAAGTAACAGCTAAATCCAGATACGTAAGGTTGTCGCCGAGCAAAGCTCGCGACTTGTGCCGGAAGCTGAAGGGTCGTTCAGTGGCCGATGCGCTCAAAGTGACGGACTTCAACAAACGGAAGGGTGCCAAGCTGATAGGAAAGACTTTGAAGTCTGCAATAGCCAACGCCGAGAACAACGCTAAGCTGCCATTATCCAGCTTGCGAGTGAAGAACGCGACAGTTGACGCCGGGCCGTTTTCTGTCAGGTACTGGCCGAGGGCCAGGGGGATGGTGAGTGTAATACGGAGACGGACGAGCCACATTACTGTTGTTCTGACTGACGACGGGAAGTCGGAGGCTGTGATGGAACCTGAGAAAGAGGCACAGAGTGCCGGGGAGAAGTAGTTTTGGGACAGAAAGTTAATCCAATTGGTATGCGGGTGGCTGTGGACAAGAACTGGCGTTCACGCTGGTTCAGCCGGAAAAAAGGGTTTGGAAGCTCGCTGGTCGAAGACCAGAAGGTCAAGGATATGGTAAAGAAGAGGCTGGAGCATGCCGCGGTATCCAAAGTTACCATTGAGCGATACGCCAACCGGATGCGAGTGACTATTTTTACTGCCCGGCCGGGAATTGTAATCGGAAGGAAAGGGCAGGATATTGAGCGTGTGCGGGCCGAGGTTTCGAAAATAACCTCCAAGGAGGTATATGTTGAGATCAAAGAGGTTAAATCTCCCGATCTGGATGCCAAGCTCGTGGCCGAAAACATAGCATTACAGCTTTCAAGGAGAGTTTCGTTCCGCAGGGCTATGAAGCGAGCGATCAAGATGGCCATGGACCTGGGCGCTAACGGCATTAAGATCCGCGCCGGCGGGCGTCTTGGCGGCTCGGAGCTGGCCAGGGTTGAGTGGTACAAGGAGGGCAAGATACCGCTGCATACTCTGCGGGCAAACATTGATTACGGCTTTGCGGAAGCGGCGACGACCGCCGGCAGAATCGGAATCAAGGTATGGATTTGCAAAGAGAAGGAAGAGAGCCAGGCGCGAACCTGAGAGAACTGAGAAGATAAGAGGGGACTGAACACAATGCCTTTGATGCCTAAGAGAGTGAAGCACCGGAAGGTGCAGAGGGGAAGCAGGCGCGGTAAAGCCGTATCCGGCACCAGTCTGGCTTTTGGCGAATACGGACTAAAAGCCCTTGGCAGGGGCTGGGTAAAAAGTGAGCAGATAGAGTCATGCCGGGTTGCGATGGGCCGCCACATGAAAAGGAAAGGGCGGGTGTGGATAAGGATATTTCCCGACAAACCGATTACGAAGAAGCCGATAGAGACGCGACAAGGGAAGGGAAAGGGAAACCCGGAGTACTGGGTAGCTGTGGTTAAACCCGGCATGGTGCTCTTTGAACTTGGTGGGGTGTCCGAGCCGATTGCCAGGCAGGCGTTGAGGCTTGCGGCAGCGAAGCTTGGTATAGATACGAAGTATATTGAAAGACACTGACGGGTAATTGGGCGAGAGTTTATGAAAGCAGTTAAATTGAGAGAACAGACCGACGAAGAGCTTGGTGGTGTTATGGATCAACTCGGTAGCGAGTTGTTTGATCTCAGGCTCAAGAATAAGATGGGCGATACTTCTGTTCAGC
>CAYTRK010000265.1:0-3357 GCA_964440205.1 uncultured Victivallaceae bacterium | reverse complement strand
GACAACGATTTTTATCAAACCTGGCTTGAAGATAACTATCTCTCCCTTATCAAGGAAGCCATTTTGCGAACATCCGAAAAGGATGTTGATATCATGTTCACGATCAAGCCTCGTCAGAGAGCCGATGCCGACGCAAAGCCTTCCGAGAAAAGTAACAAAAAAGATTCTCTTCGCAATCGGCTGACCAAGCGTCTTCGCAATCGGCCCGCGCTGAATCACAAATTCGTCTTCAACGAATTTATCGTTGGGCCGTCAAACAGCTTTGCACATGCCGCATCCATGGCTGTGGCTCAGTCACCGGCCCGCGCGTACAATCCTTTCTTTATCTATGGCGGTGTGGGCCTGGGCAAAACGCACCTTATGCAGGCTATAGGCCACCACATTCTAAACACTTCCACGGCTTCGGTTTGCTACTTATCCTGCGAAGATTTTACCAATGAGTACATTGATGCTCTCCAAAATAGAAGTCTGGTTCAGTTCAGAAAAAAGTATCGGAACACTGATCTGTTACTTATAGATGATATACATTTTCTTGGAGGCAAAGAACGGTTGCAGGAGGAATTTTTCCATACTTTCAATACCTTGTTCGACTCTTACAAACAGATTGTCATGTCAAGTGACCGCCCGGCCAGCGAAATATCCAAACTTGAGCAGAGGCTTGTTTCACGATTTGAGTGGGGACTGGTAACGGAATTGAATCCGCCTGACCTGGAAACGCGAATAGCTATCCTGCGCCACAAGCAGGACCAGACAAATATGACGCTCTCCGATGACATTCTGCTCTTTCTTGCACAAAATATCAGATCAAACATACGCCGCCTTGAAGGAGCCTTGATCCGAGCTATTTCCTACTCTTCGCTGACTGGCAGAGAATTAACAATTGATACCCTCAAACACCTGTTGAGAGATTCGCTGGAAGAAGAAAAGCACGAAGAAATTACCTTTGATAAGATACAGAGGGCTGTGGCGGAACATTACGACGTCAGACTCGCCGACATGACCAGTAAGCGGCGTACTCAGGCTATTGCGGCTCCACGCCAGGTGGCGATGTATCTTTGCCGACGCCTTACCAGGTCATCGCTCCCTGATATCGCTAATTCTTTCAGTAAAACACATGCAACTATTTTATACGCATACAGATCTATAGGTAACAGGATGGAAGTTGATCCTCAACTTAGAAGCGATTTGTCTACCATCTCCAAAAATCTGGGTCAGAGTTTCCAGCTGCAGGAGACTGATAAAAAGTTGTGAATACTTGTGAACATGTCCCTCTTTATGTTCAGTTTCCGAATTCTGTTAACACTGTTGCTCTTTTATTAAATGATTTATTAACACACAAATACAGGCGCAAGCCGTTGCATTTTAGAAACAAATAAAAACTGTTGATGCTATTGACATACCATAATAAGATTATTAATTAATTTAACTTATTACTATTCTGAATTATAGGGTTAGATAAACAGACGGGGACAGACCGTGTTTTCGGAAAAAGTCTGAAAAGCAGGATACCGTGGAGGGACAATTATGAAATCAAAGATAGCTAAACAATCGCTCCTTGAAGGGCTTCAGATAGTTCAGAGTGTCGTCACAAGCAGAAGTCCATTACCGATCCTTTCCAACGTTCTACTCGAAGCCGAAAACGGCAAGCTCAGTTTAACAACTACGAACCTTGAAGTTACTGTTAAATGTTCGGTTGACGCCGATGTTCAGAAATCCGGGGCAGGGACTTTGCCGGCCAGGAGATTTTCCAGCATTGTTAAGGAGCTGCCGGACAAGCCCATCGAAATTGAAATTGATGAGAAAAGCACCGGGACACTCAAGTGCAATTCGAGTTTTTTCAAGGTTGTAGGCCTTGGCAGTGACGAGTTTCCGCCTATGCCGAAGACAGATGGGAAGTACACCTATCACATTGATCAGGGGGTTTTTCGTGAAATGCTCAGGAAAACATCTTATGCGGCCTCTACTGATGAAACCAGGTATGTGCTTAATGGAGTGCTCCTCAGCTTCAAGGGCGAAAAGTTGACGATGGTAGCTACCGACGGACGCAGACTTGCCCTGGTTGAATATGAAATGGAGTTTCCTAAAGAAGCGGAAGTTGACATGGTATTGCCGACAAAGGCAGTCAATGAGCTTATTCATACTCTTGGCAATGATGGCGAGCTGAAAATATCCAGTGGAAACAATCAGATTACTTTTGAATTCAGTGAAATTGTAATTGCATCGAAATTGATTGAGGGAACATACCCCAACTTCAGGCAGGTCATTCCCACTCAGTGTGAGGAGCGTATTACTGTGGAGAGAGAAGAGATGCTTACAGCCATGCGCAGGACTTCTCTGGTGACCACTGATAAATCCAACACAACCAAACTGACTTTCGCCAAAAACAAGCTTGTTGTTTCTACCAATACTCCTGATGTAGGCGAAGCGAGAGAGACGATTCCGATCAAGTACAGTGGCAAGGAAATAGATATTGCCTTCAATCCGGAATATGTAATGGATGCGCTCAGAAATTTGAGTAACGATGAAATTTTTATCGAACTGACCGACGAACTCAGTCCCGGTGTTATAAAGTGTGACATACCTTTTATTTACGTTTTGATGCCATTGCGAGTAAGCTAAGCGCACGTAGATGAATCTTGACGAATTTCGCAGGGGCATGAGGGAAAAAGACCGCTATGAGAGTAGTGGCATCAGACCTTGGTACAGGGGTTTTTTTCTGGGACGAATGGACTGGTGGTACTATTTCAGGATTCTCGCATTAGTTGTTAAGGCGCGGATTTTACTTTGTTTTTTTAAGTCGAAAAAAAACCTTCTGCTGAATCGCGCATTCAAGACCTTCAAGCTGACTGAGGATAGCGGGGCTTCTATAAGCATTGAAAATTTTCAAAACCTGCGTTCTCTTAACCGACCCACGGTGTTTGTTGCAAACCATATGAGTCTGCTGGAAACTTTTATACTTCCGACATTACTGATATATGAATTCCAGGACGTATCCCCGGTTGTAAAGGCAAGTCTCACAAGATATCCTTGTTTCGGGCCTGTCCTTATGCTTATGGATCCGATTACTGTTGAAAGAAAAAATCCCAGGCAGGATCTCAAAACGGTTCTTGAAAAAGGACGGGAGGCGCTGAAAGAGGGACGAAGCGTTCTCATTTTTCCCCAGGCAACCAGGAGCGAAACGTTTGATCCTCTGTTATTCAACAGTCTTGGTGTTAAACTTGCGTTTCGAAACCGGGCTCCAGTGCTGCCGGTGGCATTAAAGACGGACTTTTACGGCATAGGCAGAAAATTCCGCGATTTCGGACCGCTTAGAAGGGAAAGGAAAGTTCATTTCAGATTCGGAGAAGCCATGGAAGT
>CAYTRK010000264.1:0-3363 GCA_964440205.1 uncultured Victivallaceae bacterium | reverse complement strand
AACGGTTCATCAGCAATCCGAGCGCCACCCATACAAAGAGCAATGTCAGGAAGATGGGCAAAAAGGCCTTTGCTCCAAATTCCCCGGCAAGTCCGGCGATCATGGCAATCTGAGCCATGCATGGAACGGTGATAGCCATCAGAGTCGCCGAAATGAACCGCTCCCTTTTGTTCTCCATTATCCGGCTGGCCAGCGCGCCGGGAACATTGCATCCCAGTCCCAGAAGCATTGGAATAATGCCCATGCCGTGCAATCCTATACGGTGCATTATGGTGTCGGTAAGCACCGCAAGCCTTGGCAGATAGCCGGAATCCTCAAGAAATGAGAGGACAAGATAAAACGAAAAAACGTAGGGCAGCACAGCTGCAAAAGGAACATACAGGCCGGTGGAAAGCAACCCCATGGATTCGGTAAAATGCAGTTCACCCTGCTGAAGTCTGCCTATAAGTATATCATGCACAAAACCGGAACCGCCCATCAGTCCAGACAACTGCATCAGAACCGGTTTCCACACATTTTCAAAAATCGGATCGAAAACAAATGATATCAGGCCTTCCCCGATGAAACGAATCACCTCAAACACTGCGGCAAGCACAAGCAGTCCAATTATAGTTCCGCTGACCGGTTTCACGGACGCCTCAGCAAGCCTGTCGAGCAACGTATGGTGCCTGTGAGTCAGTTTCTGAACCTTCTTTAAAATCTCCCCGATTTTCTGCCAGCGCTGCGTTTCCTCATAAACGTATTCCGAGGGCCTGGCCTCAGGCATTCTCTCCACCAGCGTCTTTGCGCCCATCCCGCTTATCGCCACCGTAGGAACACATGGCACACCAAGTATCGATTCCAGACCTTCCGCATCTATGTGAACCCCGGTATGGCGAGTCTCGTCCCAGAAGTTGAGCGCCACCATGGTTCTCTTTCTTTTCTTCAGGATCTGCAGGGTAAGATTAAGGCTGCGTTCAAGATTCGTTGCGTCCACGACTACCACGACAATGTCTTCTTCCGAAAGCTCATCAAGCATTGTAACAGCAACGTTCTCGGCGGGCGAAGTCGCTTCAAGCGAATAGGTTCCGGGCACGTCTATGACTTCCGCTTTCTCTTCGCCTATTGGCATCCGTCCCCTGGTGAATTCGACAGTTGTGCCGGGATAATTTGCCGATATCACGTTCGCGCCGGTGA
This sequence comes from uncultured Victivallaceae bacterium, assembly GCA_964440205.1. GTDB lineage: Bacteria > Verrucomicrobiota > Kiritimatiellia > UBA8416 > CAYSRM01 > CAYSRM01. The sequence continues at coordinate 2,187 of CAYTRK010000264.1, read as the reverse complement.
GCCGGTTGAACACCACGCTCTTCCCGACGTTGGGATTGCCCATTAAAAGAATTTTCATGCTTCCTGATTTTCTCCGGTCTTGACCTTGATCTTGCGTGCCATACCATGGCCAAGCGCTATCTGCGAGTTCCCGATACGAACGGTTACAGGGCCTCTGAAAAAGGAGCTGTTGATAACCGTCAACTCCGTCCCCGGCCGAATCCCCATGGCTTCAAGCCTGCCCAGAAGCCCGAACCCCCCATCAATTTCCTTTACCCGGCCATTCTCTCTGCGTTTCATGCCTGCAAGCTCAACAACCTTGCTCACTGTTCAATCCCCCTGTTCCTGCGTTTGGTCCAGTTTATTCTCGAAATCCCGCAAAAATTCCTTTAGCCGCTTCCTGTTCCTTGTAACCTTTCCTCCATTCCTCACAAATTCAGAAAAATGCGACAGCCATTCCCTGCCGGCCCTTGGACATGCTTCCACGAAACGGGCAAAATAGGTCAGCCTTTCCAGTACCTGCCGGTCAACCACGTGCTCCATCCTGCACGCGTTTTCCTCTGCGGCTTGCTCGTCAATCAGAAGCACCTCCGTTAGAAACCGGCGGATAACATTATGATGGCGGGTAACTTCTTTTGCGATCCTCCGGCCTTGAGGGGTCAGCCTGGCTATCTCGTAAGGCGAATACTTAACCAGTCCCCTGTCAGCCAGATTATGCAGGGCAGAGGTAACAGTCGACTTATGCACCGAGAGATTCTCAGCGATATCTCTTACCCGCGCAGGCCGCTTCCCGTTCTCGAATTCCAGCATGGCCTCAAGGTAGTCTTCCAATTTGTCAGACAAAGCTTCACTCATGGCCCCTATTTTCCCACAAATGTTTTATCTGTCCAACATTATTTCGCCACACCAACATTTTACAGGATGGCCTCACGAGTCCATTCCGGCCCCAATGCCTGCCGTCACAGTGATATTTCATAGCCCGCATATCTCACAGAATTTCGTAGCGAGAGAGTGGAGAGCACTGCTGCGGGGGTGCAAATTGGTAAAACGTCGGAGCAGCCGTATAGACATACTGCAATCTGGCGTTTTGCCAATTCGTGCCGTCGCAGTGGCGCTATCCGCGTTCGCAGCAGGAAGTTTGTGAGATATGCGGGATAGCTGCCTGCTTGACATTCCGGGCTCGACGCTCTACTTTTCAGGCTGCGAAGTGACAATATTTGAAAGGATTGATTTTATGGGTTTCGGCGAAGGCAAGATATGGTACGACGGGAATATGGTCGAGTGGAAAGACGCAACATGTCACATCATGAGTCATGTTGTGCATTATGGCTCATCTGTTTTCGAAGGCATGAGATGCTACGAGACCGACAATGGGGCCGGAATATTCCGGCTGAACGAGCACATGTCGCGGCTTTATGATTCGGCTAAAATCTACCGAATGCCTCTTCCGTATTCGCAAAAGGAATTCGAAAACGCGGTCATAGAGACTGTAAAAACAAACAACCTGAAATCTTGCTATATCCGACCGGTTGCGTTCAGAGGCGTGGGAAGCATCGGGCTGAATCCTGTCGAGTGCCCTACTCATTGCGCAGTAGCGGCCTGGTCATGGGGCAAATATCTCGGAGAAGAAGCTATGGAAAAAGGCGTGTCGGTGCGGGTCGCTTCCTGGAACCGCGCCGCCCCCAATACTTTCCCTGCCATGGCAAAAGCAGGAGGCAACTACCTCAATTCCCAGCTTATAAAGTTGGAAGCCGTTCTGGACGGCTACGCCGAAGGTATAGCGCTTGACAGCTTCGGATTTATTTCCGAAGGGGCCGGCGAGAATATCTTCCTGATCCGGAACGGGGTAATATATACTCCCCCCTCAAGTTCCGCAATCCTGCCCGGAATAACCAGGCACTGCATCTTTACAATTGCAAGGGATCTGGGGTACCGCATAGAACAACACACGTTGCCGCGCGAATCCCTCTATATAGCTGACGAAGTATTCTTTACCGGAACCGCAGCGGAAGTGGCGCCCGTAACTAAAATAGACAACATCGAAATAGGAAACGGGAAACGCGGACCAATCACAGAAAAGATCCAATCGGAATTTTACAGAATAATCGAAGGTAAGACCCCCGACCGACACGGCTGGTTTACCTATATTTAAACCTCCTCAGCAGAATCTGTGGGTTAATTCGGTTCTTTATATGTGCCCGAAACGAC
>CAYTRK010000263.1:0-3384 GCA_964440205.1 uncultured Victivallaceae bacterium | reverse complement strand
TCCCGATTTCACCATGACGCTGACTCTGCAGTCCCGTCTGTTCCTCTTGAAAGCCTGGACGGCGGACATACACATAAGGTTGTCCCCAACCCAGTTGGGGACGCATATCAATATATCCCTGTATTCTGCCATTTAAAATTTTCCACAACCGGTTCAAACGTGTCGAAAACAAATCCTGTTGATACATTGATGAAAATCCTCAGTACCACTCAAGATCTCTATGTCTACCCGCAAAAAGTATATTGGCACATCGCAACGGTCCAGCCGCGGGAATCGGACCGCGTCTTTTTCCGTAGTAAGAATCGCCTCAGCTCCTTTTGTCCTGCTTCTGTTGACAATATCAATTATCTCCTGCTGAGAATACCTGTGATGATCGGCAAATCTTTTTGTCATTACAAGGTCGGCCCCCCGCCGCTCGAGTTCGCTCTCAAAAGCGCCTGGCACTGCTATACCAGACACTACCGCTATTTTGCGGTCCTTAAGAAAATGGAGGGGCTGCCGCTCCGAGGTAAAAACATTGGAGAGATACCTGGCACAGTGCCTGCACTCCACTATTTCAGCCCCGGCATTAAGACGCCGCAGCCTTGCTCTCAGCGCCTCGCTGTCCTTTCCATCCGACTTCGTTATAAATATGAAATCCGCTCTCTTGACGTTCTTTACTGATTCCCGAAGAATACCACGTGGAAGAACATACTCGTTGCCAAACGGATTGGTCTTATCAACAAGTAGAATCTCAAGCCTGTGCTTCAGCGACATATACTGGAACCCGTCGTCAAGAACAAGCGTATCGCAGTTGAGCTTATTGATGGCATACCTTCCACTCTTAACCCTGTTTTTATCTACAAGCACCGCGACTTCAGGAAGATTTGACGCCAGCATATAGGGTTCGTCCCCGCTCATTTCAGAGTCCAGCAACAGCGTTTTGCCGTCGGAAACAACCCTCGGCTGAGCGCGGAGATGAGCAAAGGTCAACCGATCAGTTACTCTTTTGAGAAAGCGGGGCTTTGCCTTCTTGTAGCCCCGGCTTAATATTGCAATCTTGCGCCCCTGCTTGTTCAACTCGCGGGCGAAGACCTCTACAACAGGCGTCTTGCCCGTACCGCCTACCGTAAGGTTTCCCACGCTGATAACCTGACAGCCAAGTGTGTGGTGGCGGAATATGCCCTTCCGGTAAAGAAACAGCCTCGCCTGCATAATTGTTCTATAAGTAAAAGACAAGTGTTTGAGAATGAACAGTATCGCGCGCTCACTTCCGCTCCGTTGCCTGGTGTCGGCGGGACATTCTATCAACCCCACCACGAAGCGTTCAACTGCGTCAAATCTGTTCCTTTTCATCATCACTTTCCCCCCGAACCAGACGCAAACAATACTAGCCTGGTTCATTCGCGCATTGCACGAATAATCCAGGCCAGGGTTTGTGTAGAAGGGATAGAGCAAACAATAGAACTAAGGTGTTTCTTCTTTTGCCTTGCGCCTTTGCATGCCCATCTGAATTACAGCCAGAAGCTGACTTGTCGTCCAATATAAGATCAATCCGGACGGCATATTATAGAAAAACACGAGCAGAATCACCGGCATAAAAGCCATCATCTTCTGCTGTTGAGAATCTCCGGCAGTGGGAGTCAACCGCTGTTGAGCAAAAGTCACCCCGGTCATCAAAAGTGGCAGAATGTTAAGGGAATCCCATCCTATTAACGGTATAGTGAACCCGAAATCCAGAAGTCTTTCCGGTTCGCTGAGATCCCTGATCCACAGAAAATCGGCAAATCGAAGTTCGACCGCGCTTCTAAGCACTGTAAACAGGGCTATAAATACAGGTATCTGCACCAGGATAGGCAGACACCCGGCCGCAGGATTAACCTTGTGTTCCTTGTAAAGAGCCATGACCTGCTGGTTCATCTTCTGGGGCTTGTCTTTGTATTTTTCCCTGATCTCCGAAACAAGAGGCTGGATCTTCTGCATCTTCTTCATGCTTTCAGTACTCTTGTGAGTAATAGGCCAGAAGATCACACGAACAATGACCGTGAGAATGATAATGGCTATCCCGTAGTTATGAATAAAATCGTTGATCTTGTTAAGAACAACAAGCAGCAACTCACAGATAGGGCGGAAGAATCCGAATTCCATAATTCTCTTCTGCTGCGAACCGAAACTTTTCAATATGTCAAACTCTTTGGGCCCGACATAATAAGTATACTTCCTGGTGACTTCCTCGCCCGGGCTGAGCGCTAGTGCGGGCGTCTTAACTGCAGCAGAGACTCTTTTCAATTGAGCAGCTCCAGCCCATGTTCCCGGAACCTCCGGGTCCTCCGAATCGAGCACGTGACGAGTCGCCTTTACAACAAAGCCTCCGCCCGCCTCTGCCTCCGGATCGAGGATCTGAACAAAGAACTTGTTCTTCGGAGCAACCCAATCTGAAGCACGATCAATCTCAACGGTAATACTCTTCGGGAGCATTTCATCCGGCTGGCCACTAAACGCCCCGCAACCGCCCGAAGCGCCGGGGCGAAAGCGATCAGCAATGCTCGCCTTGTTCCCTTCGGGGCCCTTCTTGGCCCAGTGCACAACGTCCTCGCCGCCTACTTCCGATAAAGAGTCGATGCCGAGATAAGTCATCCTGGTCATAGCCTTGGTCTCAACAGGCTTCATGGGGCCTGTTGCCACCTGGTAGGACGGCAACTCCATGGACTCGTTGCCGCTGTTCTTCAACACGTCCTCTACGGACATGTTATATCCGTTTTTCGGACGAATCGTCCTCTCGAACATCAGCCCGTAATCGGTTTCCCTCCTGATAAGAAGTCCCTCTCCGTCGCTGGTTCTTTCGATCTCAAAATCGTGGTTCGTCGTCAGCCCACTGATACCCGAAAGCGACAGCGCCGGCAACGCCCGAAGATCAAGAGTCAATACCGGACTTTCTTCCTCCGTGGATTCGCGATACCTGTTGAGCTCCACTCTCTTGATTGCGCCCCCCCATGAACTAACTGTCATGCGGGCTTCGGATGTCTCAAAGGTAACTTCCTTCTCGGGCAACTGCGGTTTCGACTGTTCAATCTTTTCTTCACCCGCTGGCTGAGATGCCTGCAAAGCTCCGGACTCTTCCGCTTCTGTCTCGGGAGCGCTATGTTCTACATCGGCCTTTTCCTGTTTCGGTTCCGGCGACACCTGCTCCGGCTCGGACTGCTTATCCGGGGACTTTCCTTCTTCAACCGGAGGCACAGTTCTGCGGGGAGGCGGCTGCCGGCCCTGCTGAGCCGTAAACATCCAGACTAGAAGCATAAGGGAAAGCGCTGCAACTGCTGCTATTTCAAGTTTATTCATATTCTGCTGCCTACCTGCAAACCGTTTCTTTTTTCAAAAAGGAGAACCTTTTTAGTTTCTTATTAT
>CAYTRK010000262.1:2096-3411 GCA_964440205.1 uncultured Victivallaceae bacterium | reverse complement strand
CGTAGTCGTCGCCGTAGTCGTCAATCGATCTTCCCAGCTTTCATTCGTTTTCATAGAACTTTTACCACTACCCCGCCATACGGGCTCCCTCCATAAACACCCTTCTTCGCCCGCAGACCCTGTGCCTGCCCCCTTCTTGTCACTTCCTCGCCTTCAGATCGCTACAAAAATCTGGTAAACAATCCGATTAGCCACCCCGTCAACTATATCCAGAACAAGAAAGAAAATAAGCGGTGTCAGATCAATCATCCCCATTCGTAAGGGATACCTCCTGAAAAAGCCCAGCAGAAGCTCTATCCAGTCATTACACACATATGCAATGTTGGGCGACCCCGCCACCATCGATACAATCGAGCCGATAACGAGAACAAGCATCAAAGTCCTGATTGCCGCTATTATCTCCAGCAGCCCCGAAACACTTATCACTGCCACCCTCATTACATGGGGGATAACTCCTCCTTCCGAAATATCGCCGACATATTCCAGCCCGCCCGGGCCGGCAACCCGGAAATGGTCCGTCAGAAAACTCAACATAAACACAATCGCCATCCCGGCAATCACAAGCACAACCGGCCGGCGCTCAACTTTGATGGCCGAAAAAGGATACGTTATTGCCCGGATCGCCACCCGCGTATGCGCAGCCGAACTGGTTCGGGAAGGAAGATAAACCACTGCGAAAGTCCAGACGTTAAGAACAAACATCGCAAATGATAGAAAGCTGAAGGCCAGCAGCCCTCCCCATCCGGGATCATCCAGTGTTATCCAAAAAACTCCCATGCCCAGGGTCCACGATTCACCCTTAACCAGCAGACACCTGAAAACCAGCAGGAAAATCAGAGAAATCAGGGCTACAAGCCGGACAGGAGCCTGAAAAAAAACCGGCTCTATGAACTTGAACACTTTATCCGTCAGATTCGACAACCTGGCAAGATACGGATTAAAATAGAATTCCCTGCTGTTGCCGGACCAGACCCTTAACCAGAATATCAGAAGCGCAACATTAAATACCAGATCCAAACTCATAACCGACATCAAAAACCTTCCTTCTCCCCCCCTTAATCATTGAGCATTCCGTGCTGAATATTGGACATTCTTCCCCTTCCCCACATCCCAGAATCTCCCCCTTTAGCGCGTTTCGTAGTTCCCTCTTCTCTTCTTCTCCCCCCATTCCCCTCTCTCTCCTCTGTCGCCCGTAGTCTCTTCCCGCTCATAACCCGGAACTCGAAAACCACCCGAAATACAAGCCGGCTATACACACCAGATACAACCCGACCAATATCCATGACTCCGGCGCAATCTTCCGTCGGCTCGGATG
>CAYTRK010000262.1:0-2086 GCA_964440205.1 uncultured Victivallaceae bacterium | reverse complement strand
CGACAGCAATACTATCAGGACCAGTCCAGTAGAGAGCAGAGACACTATCCCTGTAAATATATGTTCCCACCCCAGGTTGTCCCCCACGCCGAGAGCTTCAGGTGTGTACATAAAATCTGCAAAGGAAATGAGAAGAATGTTGAAAATATTGGAGCCCATTATCGTGCCGAACAAGAGGTCATACGACCCCAGCCGAACAGCCGTATAACCCACAATCGCCTCCGGCAAAGACGTCGCAAGGGCAAGCAACAGGGTTCCTATAAAACTCTGATCAAGACCGGAAATATCGGCAAGCCGCTTTCCGGTTACCGCCAGCAGCGTCCCGCACACTACCACAACAATTGCCGCAATCACAAATTTGATCACCAGAAGTCCGGTTCCCTGCCCGGACGAAGGGACAACAACATCTTTGGGCAGCTTTCCATCCTTTTCCTTCAAAAGCTCATCTGCCTCAAACCGCTGAAGGTAGGCAAACAGAGCCATGGCAACAACAAAAACAGCTATTGAACCCATCCCGAAATTGAGCGGACCCGCCTTGACCGGCCAGGGATAAAGAAGACTCAACAACATCAGCCCGATTACCGGCAGAGTGCAGGCTGCGGAAACCCCGTTCCGCATTTCCGTGCGCCTCAGAATCCCGCCTCTCCGGAAAATAAAGTCACATAAACCGAGAATAGTAAGGTTGAAAACATTGCTGCCGAAGGTATTACCCAACGCAAGATTTGGCGACTTTGCTTGAATCAACGCCCCAAATGTAGTGGAAGCCTCGGGCAGCGAAGTAATTACGCTCAGCATGAGCAGGCCAACCCAGGTACGGCTCAAATTCAGGCGGTCCGCCAGCAAATCCGCCACCAGAGACAGACGACTGCCGACCAGGACAATTATCGCAGCTAAAATCGCAAAATAGAACCAATACATGCCCGATACCCTAGCCTTTGCTCAACAAAACAAAAAGACAAATCTCCCGTACGGGCAAGGCTTGCCTCGCCCCTCTTACCTCTCCTGTTTCAGCACCCAACGCACAACCCGTCATAAGCAAGCCGCACCCCCTCCGGTAACTCCCGCTCCGTCACACTATGGTCAAGATCATGACAGATATGCGTCAGGAAAGACATCTTAGCCCCGATTCTGCGCAACATTTCAACACTCTCTCTCACAGTAAAATGCGTCCGATGCGGACGATGCCTCAACCCGTCAATAATCATCACATCCAAACCTTTCAGCTTCCGCAGTTCCACCTCGCTTATATTCCGGCAGTCAGGCGCATATCCCACCTTGTAATCCCCTTCCCTGAAAACAAAACCAAGCGTCGGCTTCTGACCGTGCTCCACTGAGAACGGAGTAACGCCAAGATCCCCAATCATCTGCTCGCCTTTCCCCAGCTCCACGAACTCCGCCATAGGACGATACACGCCGTCGGGCGCTTCTTTACAAACGTAGTTGAAAATCCTCTGGACGTCTCTGATAGTTTCAGGATGCGCATATACAGGTATGACTTCCCCCTGAATCGTGTTAAAACGCCGGATGTCGTCAAACCCGAAAATATGGTCCGCATGAGAATGGGTAAAAAACACCGCATCAAGCCGTGGCGGCTTATAAGTCAACATCTGCTCGCGAAAATCAGGTGGGGTATCTACAACCACACGCTTCCCGCCGGATTCAATGTAAATACTGGACCGTAACCTGCGGTTTTTCGGATCATCCGAAGAGCAAACCGCGCACTCGCAGCCTATCATGGGAACCCCGACCGATGTGCCGGTGCCAAGAAAAAGCGCTTTCATGCCGGTATCCCTCCAACGTGCCGGTCAAGCTGAAAGCGCTGCCAGCATAGGGGCAATCACCAGCGAAACAACACTCATCAGCTTTATCAGGATATTAAGCGAAGGTCCCGCTGTATCCTTGAAAGGATCACCAACAGTATCGCCTATAACTGCCGCAGAGTGAGCGTCAGAGCCTTTCCCGCCTAAAGCGCCGCCTTCAATGTATTTCTTAGCGTTGTCCCATGCCCCCCCGGCATTAGACATAAAGAGCGCCATCATTACACCGGAAACTGTCACTCCGGCAAGCACCCCGCCAAGCATCTGCA
>CAYTRK010000261.1:0-3418 GCA_964440205.1 uncultured Victivallaceae bacterium | reverse complement strand
AAAACCAACATTTCGGCATCTCTCGTCCTCGGGACGGCGCAGAGCACCGTCCTACGCAGACGGGCAGGCTGCACAGGTGCATGCTCAACAGCAAGCAACCGAACCAATTGCTCAGCGCCATATTGTGGGTAAAGGGCAAGACTAGCCTGCATATTTAAAATTTATCGGTTGATCAACGTTAGCCAGAGCCTATCCGAAAAGGTCTTTTCGGCCAACGGTTCCGGGTTCAAAGTTTATGGTTCAAGGTTAAAACGCGGCTTAACCGCTTGACAAATAGTGTCTCATCATGTTAGTGTTAAACAACTTAAGTAGTTTAACATGCCAATATGTGCAACACAAGAGACAATACCAGAGACGGCCCCCATCAGCAACCTGTTTTTGCCGGTACCTGACACCGACTTTCACGATTTTCTGGCCGAAGTGGCTCAGTTGCTTCGATTTGCCATTCAGGAGCGATGACACAACTGCTTCAGACTTGTGAAGTTAAAACGTAAGGGATGCCCCAATAGCGACCAAGGAATTGATTCTGATGTGTCATGCTACTTCCTTAGCGGAAGCAGTCTATGCCGGCGTGCATTAAAAATGGAGCAGGGGGCCACAGGTTCGAATCCTGCAGGGAGTGTCAGCTCGCTTTGGAACGGGTGCCCCCTCCTTGTCTGGTGTTGGGGTCACCTGAACTCCACTTGACCGCGCCGAAAGTGAAATCTTATCGAGCATGACTTGTGCAAGGCAATCATCTTTGCTAAGAATCGGTTTGCAATGAGCAAGAGAAAGAAGCATATTTCGCAGCGGCTTTGGCCATTTGTGGTTCGTTCTGTAGCCAGAAAGGAACGAGACGCTGAATTTGCGCACGGGTGCATGGAAAGCCGACGCCGATTCAAGGCTCTTACATCAAATGTAAAACACAGCCGCCTGTCCACTACGGTTCAGAACCTGGAGTTGCGTTGGTTCCAGACCCGTTCGGAGCATTACGAGAACAGGGTCGACCTGGATTTCCGACGGATCTTTGCAGATCTTGTTGCGCGGGCGCGAAGAGACAGCTTAGATGTCGAAGAACTGGTGATGCCTTTCCTGGCTCTGCATCATTTCAAATCGTTGTACCCGTATAATGATCCGAAACTGAAGGCGCTTCTTGATGTTATTCGACAGGGGGCTATTTATTGGGATGACACGCCTGAAATACGCAAGGACAATGTGAAGCGTGCCCGGGAGTGGCGCGAATCTCTGGAACATACGCTTACCGACCCGTCTGATCGTCCCGTAATGGAAAGATTTCTCCATGTCGGTGGTGTAAGTGTCGTGGGCGTTGATGTTGCCGCAGAGACAATACTTGACCGTGAAGATCGAGAGCTGTTGTGTATTATGGATCCTGATCTGGATCTGGAACTTGTTGACGCCGCGTTAAGCGGATGTTGCGAAGAAGGTCCGCTTTCGCAGGGTGAAATCGAGGCGCTGGCTTCTTATACCAGGGAACTGCGCAGGCAATGCCGCAGCATTGACTTGAAAAACAATGACTACTGGGACAAGTTACGCCTTGCGCTTGAGTACGTTGCATGTCCGACAGATATACTTGACGATGATAATGCAGAGGGTCATGCCTTTCTTGAACTGCTTGCGGGGTTTCACCGCTGTATTCTGACAGAACACATCATTGGAAGCGGACAGCCCAAGCAGCTTAAGAGCCGGCTTCATATGCTTGATGACACCGAGACGATCTGGGATGCCGTTGCCGGTGATGAGGTTTTCCTTGCTGTTTTGTGCCGCCGGCCGGAAACCTGGTATGTAATTCTCCAGCAAATTCTTGCGCAGAATGGCGCTGTGGACGGGGAGTCTTTGCGGCCGTGGGCGCTTCCATTGCTTTCGAACATGATCCAGCACCCGGCCAAACTCAAGAAACTCCGCGTGCCGGATCATGCTGCGCGCACACGATCTGCGTTAGCCCGATATGTGGCCCCGCTGCTGACCGGGGTTCATTTTGAAGAGGAGCGGGTAATGTATGGCGAAGCCACCCTGGCAAATGCTGAAGCAAGGCACGCTCTCAATGTTGTTGCCGAGCGGGTGGTGTTATCAGTTACGAAATCAGGATTGGAAGATGAAGTGGACAGCAACGATGATGGTCATGAGGATTCGCTGCTCGGCTTCGAATGTTCCGACAAAAGGAAGGCGGCCGCGAAAGCTGTGGCGACATTTATAGCGCCCAATTTTGATGCCATCCTGGTGCGTTTTTGTGAAGACATTCTTGGTGAGCCCGAGGAAGTGCCATCGCCGGAAGAGCTCGCGGGGATGTACCCGGATCTTAATATTGAAGTTGAGGAAGAGGAAACCCCTGAGAGGCCTGCTGCGGCTGAGGAAGTAACGGTCTGGTATTATGTGGATCGGCCCGATTTGGACACGCAACGTCATAGCTTGAAGCTTAAGCCCGGAGAAAGGGACAGGGCTCTGGGTAAGTTTTTCCGGAAACACGGCATTGACACTGTTATCAAGCCTGAAAGTATTGCGGGTGCGCTGGATCATTTCTGCGCCATGCCGGAGACGGTGCGCCATGTTGCGCCCAAAGAACAGATTGGCGCGAATTCCTGGGTTAAGCTGAAACGAGGAAAGATGCGTATTCTTGCCAGGGAGGACGAGGATGGGAGGCTGCTTTTTCATGTGTATCAGCGCAAGGTGTGGAGTTCGGACATGTTTGATAAGGATAGCGGAGCGATTTAGCGCGGTGGGGGCGAGTGAATAGATCAGGTTAGATGATCGGTGGTGCATGAGTAAATTCCTGAAACCTCATGTTGACGTTTCATGTCAGTGGTGTTTGAATGATTTATTTATAAAGGGCAAGGACATGAGCAACATACGAACAGGCATAGGGTTTGACGCCCATCGTTTTGCGGATGGACGTCCTTTGTTTCTGGCGGGGGTAGAGGTTGAATCGCCCCGCGGCCTGGCAGGGCATTCTGACGCGGACGTGTTTATCCATGCTTTGATGGATGCTTTACTGGGGGCGGCAGGAGAGGCTGACATCGGAGCTCATTTTCCGCCTGATGATCCGGAATACAAGGATATTTCAAGCATGGAGTTATTGCGCCGAACTGTTGATATTCTGTGGTCGAGAGACTATCAGGTGGTAAACATTGATATGGTCCTGATTGGTGAAGAGCCGCGGATAGGGGGGTATATCCCTGAAATGCGTTCCCGTCTTGCTGGCGCCCTTGGCATAGACGGCGGATGCGCGGGCATTAAGGCTACGACCTCTGAGGGCATGGGATTTACTGGCAGGGGGGAAGGTCTGGCAGCGATGGCTGTGGCGACCATTGAGAAAAAACAAAAACTGAGGTAAGAAACATGAAATTTTACAATACACTTACCCGCAGAGTAGACGAATTCGAACCACTGTCTCCGGGGCAGGTTCGAATGTATACATGCGGGC
>CAYTRK010000260.1:0-3429 GCA_964440205.1 uncultured Victivallaceae bacterium | reverse complement strand
AACCCCGCCTGCCCCGTCGTATGACTGGGGTCGAATGATCGGGGCCACGTCCCACATTCTCTCCCTTACCCCCTCCCGACGCAATGATAGATGAATCCGCGTTGGGCCATTTCTGCCGGATCGAACATATTCCGTCCGTCCACGATTATCGGGCAGGCCATGACTTCCTTGAGCCTGTCCAGATTGATTCCTGCGACTTCCGGCCAGTCGGTAAGAATAAGGAGTCCGTCCGTTCCATGGGCGCAATCCATCGGGGTGGGGGAGTATTGGATATCTGAGTGCAGAGGCGCAAACTTTTCTACAGCCTGTGGGTCCCATGCTTTCACCGCTGCTTTCCGTTTGAGCAGCTCCGGAACGAAGTACAGCGATGGAGCTTCCCTGATGTCATCGGTTCCCGGCTTAAAAGCCAGTCCCAGCACACCGATAGTCTTGTCTTCCAGCACCCATAGCTCCTGCTGAAGCTTTCGCATGACGTGTTCCTTCTGGGAGGCGTTTATCTTCTGCACTTCCTTGAGTAGTCCGAGATTATAGCCCAGTTCGTCGCCGATGCGCACAAACGCGTCGATGTCTTTCGGAAAGCATGAACCGCCGTAGCCTGTACCAGCTTTCAGAAATGCGGGTCCGATGCGTGAATCAAGGCCCATGCCCCTGGCAACCTGCTCCACATCTGCGCCGGCAAGTTCGCAGATTCTGGAAACCGCGTTTATGAAGGATATCTTCATTGCCAGAAATGAATTGGACGCGTGTTTTGTAAGTTCTGCACTGGCTATATTCATTTCCATATACGGGCAATCGGTGGTTTCAACAATCGGTTTGTATACCTCTCGAAGCAGATCGGCCGCCTGCTCCGACTCCACTCCAACAACTATGCGGTCGGGATGAAAAGCATCGTGGATGGCCGAACCCTCGCGCAGAAATTCAGGATTAGAGGCTATATCAAACGGAATATCCGATTTCAGATACTTGTTCATTGTTCGTTTGAGCTGTTCGTTAGTCTTGACCGGAACAGTGCTTTTTTCTACCAGAAGCCGGTATGAATCGGTATTTGCCGCGACCTCTCGGCCGACTCTTTCCACATACGACATGTCAGCCTTTCCCCCGTATCCCGGAGGGGTTCCCACTGCCATAAAGATAACCGTGGAATGAGCCGTACCTTCTTCTATACTCGTGTTGAACGACAGGCGGGATTCGTTCACATTGCGTCGGACCAGTTCTTGAAGCCCTTCTTCATAGATGGGCATCTCCATCCTGCGAAGACTGGCCACCTTCGCTTCATCGTTATCGACACACATGACATGGTGGCCTATCTCGGCAAAAGTTGCCCCGGTTACCAGCCCTACATATCCTGTGCCTATAATCGTTATCTTCACAAAAAAAGCCGCCTTTTCCAAACCCACAACTCACCAACGCACAAACTCACATTCCCTCTCTCCCCCCCTCCCCATCCAGTTCATCCCGTTAATCCCGTCAAAATTCTCTTCTCCGTAGTCTGTCGTCCGTAAGCAGTAGTCCGTAGTCTCCCCTCCACCTTCATCATTGAACATTCCGTGTTGGATATTGGATATTCTCTTCTCTCCCCAAAAGTACAGCAGGTTATCCCGTAACCTGCTGTCCCTTTTCGCGCCCTTTAGCGACTTTCGTAGTTAACTCTTCTCCCCTCTTCCCTCTCCCCTCACGTCCCACTTTATCTCCCCCCGATCCTGTCCAGTTTCCCCGGCACTGACAGAATTGATCTGAGCACGTCAACGGTCAGGTGATACAGGGCGAAAAGCATATAGCTGGCAAACGGAAGGCAGCATGCGACGATAATAAGTCCTATGGCATCCTGCGCTGCATCCACGGCTTCCCCTGCAAAAAGTATTTTTACCGTCGCCAGCACAAGGGCAACCGCTCCGATTGTTGTGCCGAGCCCGAAACCCAGCGGCACTATTCTAACTACCGCTTTTACGGCAAAAGACAAAATACCGATCGCTTCTTCGCCCGCGTTAGCATCTTTGCTGATTGTAATGTTGCATAGCGCAGGATGCAGAGCCGTCCATGCAATAGTATCGAAAAGAGCCCATGCCCCGATTCCGACGATTGCCTGAATCCAGCCTTGTGACGCAAAGAGGATGAAAAGCACAATTCCTGCGACTTCCATCAGTAACGCCACGCAATCCAGGAAATTGGCCGACGCAAGCCTGCTGGGTGAGGATTCAACCAATGTCTCCCCTGCGTCAATAAACTTGTTAACTGTATATTGAAGGACAAGCAGCAGAAATGCGTAGCCTATGCCCGCTAGGAACAACAGGAAACTACCTTCTCTTATCCCGGCAAACAGAAAGCACAGTACGCTTAGAATTGCTCCGGTTATAAGCGCAATATGTCCGTATCTCACTGACCATCCAGACATGCGGTGAAACAGGTCGGGAGAAAAAATCTTGCGCGCCAGGCCCAGAAGCTTGTCGAGGATCTTGACGAAATAAAGAGGGTCAAACCTCAGGGAACTCAGAAAAGAACCGATTCCTGCCATGACTTCTCTAAACGATTTCTTTATCTTCTGTTTTTTGTCCCCGTCCTCTCTTTTCGGTTCTTCCTCGGCATGTTGCTCTTCAATGCCGTCCCCGGTTGTTTCTTCAGCCTTTTCTTTGTTTTCGGGTTCTGGCTCAACGTCTATAATCTGCTTTTCTTCGTTCTCAGATCTGTTATCTTCTGCGCTCACGACAATATCCTCCCACGTTTAAGTTATACCTGTAGTATTGATAAATCCGCCACCTCATAAACGCAAGACAAATCAAGCTTCTTCTCTCCCATTCGCGTCCTTTCTTTAGTCACGCCGTAGGCCCGGCGAAGGAGGAAGCGCTTTTCGTAGTTAACTCCTCTCCCCCGTCCCCCCTCTGTCCACGAATGCACAACCCACCAACGCACAAACTCACACCCCATCCCTATAAAGTATCTGCAGTGGCGCTATCCGCGCTCGCAGCAGGAATTCTGTGAGATATGGGGGTTAGCGCCGCCACCAGCGTGACCCGGATTTTTTCGAGATTATGACTCATTTGCAAAAACGGTTGTATATCAGTGATATGCAGAAAGAGTCATAGACAAGTGTGCCCTGACCAGGTAAAAATGGATATTCCAGCGTCCTTTGTACTGACTGACGGCAGACAACAGGCACTATAATCCCTGCACCTGTCGCACAACTTTTGGGAAAAACTCATCCCAAAGTCGGCTATGGGCGTTTGCAACCGATTCTTTACCCTCTATATATACATCCCTCGGCTTCATGTCGCAGATCCCAATCTTTGTATCGGGGAACCAAGCATTAGAACCGACTCTTCGAGCCAGTCCTAATGCTTATTTTGTTCGACAGTTCCGTGTCCGCGACTCAGCCTGAAAAATTCCTGGCACATGGCATCAATTGCCTCCTGAGTGTGTCCAGCGCCGACAGGG
>CAYTRK010000259.1:0-3435 GCA_964440205.1 uncultured Victivallaceae bacterium | reverse complement strand
GCCAAGCTCACCGGCGGCAATGGAGCGTAGCGGAATTGCCGTCCGGTGCAGCGCCTTGTTGGGCGGCAGTTACAACCTTCCGCATCGCATAGCGCTGGAACCACGCCCCGCGAACGAAAACACTTTCTTGCTCTATAACATTGAAGCCATGACGCTCAAAGAACGGACGCGCAACGGAACTCGCCTTTGTGGATGCCTCGTGCACACCCGCGGAAATTAATGCCTGCTCAGCCCGGCGGTACAAACGCGAGGCCACCCCTCGGCGTGTGTACTGTGGAGACGTATACAGGAGATCAATGTAGCCAGCCGTATCGTATGCGATAAAACCCATCGGCTTACCATTCTTCTCTGCAATGAGGGTCTGCAAAGCGCCAAGTCGCTCCCGCCACTCGCCCTCCTGAGGCGGTTGCGGTGCCCAAGCGGCTCGCTGGGCCGCATCGTAATGCTCAGCCGTCAAATCGTGTACAGACGCGGTAAATAGCCGAACGACCTCCTCAAGGTCGGAATCATTGTAAGTTCTTATATCCACGCTTCCGCCTCTCATGCCGCCCAACGTTCCGCTTGAACCGCGGCTTGCCCTGGAGCGCAGCGGAAGGGTAAGCCGTCGGATTCAAAGCGGTTGTTATACATCTGCATATTCTCGGCACATCCTTTTATGCTCATCTGCAATGTGATAGAACAACTGCAACTCTGGTTTTGTTAACAAATCTCTTCCTTCGTATTCTTCGTATTTGGCCCGATTAGCTCTAGCAACTAAGAGCCCAAGTTCGCCATCTGCATATTTACTATTTCGCTCAACCAATTCGGTAATTTCGTTCAGAGGAAAGTCGCCTCCATACTCAACCTCTCCAGTCTCCTCGAACTCCTGTTCATCGAATAGCGCCTTGATAGCCTTTACGGGGCGACGTTCTTCTAGAAGACGTTCTGCGGCATTCTTCAGGCGCTGTCCGAAGTAGGGCGCCGCTCGCCCGGTGCATGTTGTGATGTGGCGCGTGAGGAACAGCGCATAAGCCGGTGCGTAAATGCGTTCGAATTTCGCTCTTCTCCGCTGGTCATTTAATGCCCGTATCGCTGTTTCCCTACCACGGCGTACACCGGCTGCGAACGCAGCTGCCAACAGGGCAAGAACAGCAGTAACAGCCCCGACTACGGTCCAAAAGTCACTCACAAGCTAGTCCTGGTGTATAACGCGACGGCTCACAGGCGGAAAACTTGGAGCGTAGCGGAGAGTTTTTCGTCCTTGTGTAGCCGATTGTTATGTTTATTTTGCCCACCGCTTATTTTGGACAAAAGACACGTTTTCATATACAGGCTCTAAGGCGCGATACGCTCCATTGTTTTGGGCAAATTCTTTAAGATGCCGATTGCATCCCTGATCCCAACTGATGACTTCAATCTTCCATCCATGTTTCACAGCACGCTCCAACTGCTTGATAAAGCCGCGACCTTCGTTATAGCCGTTCCCATCCCCTGTCAAGAGCACAATCGTTTCTGGTTCATCGCAATCCAGTATCCGATTAGCCATCGCCAGTTGAATTGCTTCATCAACAGCGACTTCACCCCCAGTTCCCTGGCCCCGTTCTTGTCGCTCGACATCCACACCAAGTGCTTTAAAGCGCTCCCAGAGGGCATCATTGTTCGGTGGGATTGAACCACCGAGAAATGCGTAATCGACATGCCGATTATCTACAGCAAACTCGAAAAGCTTGGCGAAATGAATTCGAAATTGATTCTCATCGCCTGGCTCCCTGATCTCACAGACCGAACGACCAACAAGCCAGATATTCGAGTTATCCCAGAAAACGTTGATTCCCATTGATAGTGTCCTTTGAAACATAACGTCGCAAATCACCGGCGGCAAAAAGTAGAGCGACGAAGGAGCGGTGCTTTTTGCCGTCCGAGTGCATTTGCCTTGTTAGCCATGATTTTATTCGCATAACGCAACATATAATGGAGTTGCTAAAACGACTTTGTTTGTATCTGACATTCTGAACCCTTCAGGCCAATGACTTCTGTGAAGCACTTTAGCCACGAATTCGTATTTAGCTTCCTGACCACTAATTTGGGTGGCCGCTAAATATGTTCCATTTGCAATATCATACTCATCTAGGCTATGCCCATTGTCTTTCTCTTTATTAAGAATCTCTATTTCTTCATCGGTGAATTCATTTTCAAGATTATTTAGAAACCAATTAACCATATTCCCCGTTAGAGAATGGGAGTGGGCACCTCCTTCCTTTTGTTCTCCTAGCAAATGATAGCTGGAACCAGCCAAGGCAAGCGCCATTCCGGAAAAGGGAAATTCGTAAGTGCTGTAACCCCAAAATGTAATAGGTAATGGATCGGGATGCCCAAAACCATAAGTGCCCCAGCGCATTTTCAAGGTTCCTGATATATAATTAGCATCGCCTCCAACATCACCTACTAGATCCAGTTTTTTAAGCTCATTGATCACTTGCTCCAATTTCTGAAAATAATTGGCTTTTGTCTCCCGTTTTTCCTTTAAACTGCCTTTAAGTAACTTCCAATCAAACCCAATAGACGCCTCGCGCTCATCTGCGCTAGCACTATTAAGCTGCTGAAATAGCATCTCAATTTTTTCTTCAGATAGATAAAGATAATATTTCATGTCTAGTCCTTGTTGGCTAACGCGCAAGCTCTCCGGCGGCAATGGAGCGCAGCGACATTGCCATCCGGTGCAGCGCCTTGTTCGGCGCATCATGCATAGAGAAGGCGACGCCCTTTAGGCTCAGGAATGGGGTCTCCGAATTCACGAGCCGTATCAAGCCATAACTGCATGGCTTCTTGAGCATTCACCAGCGCCTCATCTGGTGATGCGCCATGCGCCATACAACCTGGCAACTCAGGCACATCTGCGACGAAAGATTCATCTTCCTCGCTCCAGAAAATAATAGTTTCGTACTTATACATGGCTACTCACCTGCCAAATGATATTTCAGTAATATTTCGCGAACCTGTCGTACCTGATATGGCTTGGCCTTGTTTCCAGCCCGCTGAATGTTTATCTTTTCCTCAATTCCTTTCTTTCGGTACACGTGATGACTGCCGCGAATTCGTTCATCAAACCCCATATAAAGCAACATCCCTCTAATGTCCTGAAATGCAATATTCGCATCTGACACACCTCGAAGGATCTTCTCCATTATTTTGTCGTGCTTGCCCATGACACTTCCCTCGATTACCTAAGCGCCGAACAGCGTATTAGGCCGAATCGGCCATATTGGCGATAGGCCGATTCGGTATAGCACCGGGACAGGGTTCACTCGGCCAGCCGTTTTCCTGTAGCATTCTCGGTGCCCTTTCATGGATGAAGATTGAGGTATAGTCATGTCGGATGACGAAAAGGCCGCGCGTGAGCTTCTGTTCTGGGAGCGCTACACCAAGCTCCTTCATGATCAAGGGATTAACCCGCCT
>CAYTRK010000258.1:0-3462 GCA_964440205.1 uncultured Victivallaceae bacterium | reverse complement strand
TTGTACATTTCTTCGTATTTCCTTGGCGCCGCCAGTCCCACATGCGGATAGTCCAAACTAAGGTACATGAAAAACGGCGGATCCGAGTTCTGACGCGAATCAAGAAAATCCAACCCCTTTCGGGCCAGCCATCCTTCATGAAGTTTTTCAGGAGCGATTTCAGTGGTCTTTCCGGTATACCCGGCCACGGTCTCTCCTCCCGGCCCGAACTGCCGTTCCTTTCCGTCCTCTTTTGTATTCCCGGGTTCATCATCAACCATATAGATTGCACCTGTTTCCCGGTTATTCGGATCTGCTCCCGCACCGGCGATACAACGCGTATCAAATCCTCGGCACGATCCCTTTATGGTCACCTCGGGAAGTATTTTTGACCCGATATACCAGTGGGTCTTGCCAAAACCGGCGGTTTGATAACCTGCAGCCGCCAGGCGCTGCGCCAGCACGGGTACAGGGAGGTCCTCGTCGCGTGCAATCATCTGTGTGTTGTGTTTGACGCCACATTGGAAACCATAGAGCCCTGTCATCATGGAATAGCGACTGGCCACGCACATCGGCACGTTGCAGACTGCTTGGGTGAAAGTGACGCCGCGTGCGGCCAAAGCGTCAAGATTCGGTGTTTTGAACAGCGGATTAATGCAACCCAATGCGTCATACCGCTGCTGGTCGGTCTGCAGAAAAAGAATGTTCATTGGCTTGCTCATAATAATCTCCTCGTATTTTCAGGTGGCACGTGCACGTTGCAGCGCCTCTTCGGATGGTCAGCGCTTTACAGCCCTCAAATTCGATAGCGGCACCGCCTGACCAGGCGGCGTATTTAGAAGGCGACTATCACAG
Source organism: uncultured Victivallaceae bacterium (assembly GCA_964440205.1). GTDB lineage: Bacteria > Verrucomicrobiota > Kiritimatiellia > UBA8416 > CAYSRM01 > CAYSRM01. The sequence continues at coordinate 2,628 of CAYTRK010000258.1, read as the reverse complement.
ATTGTCCAGTAGCGGTCCAGCGTTCCGAGTTGAGCGTTGTTGACAGCGCCAAGCAACTTCTGCTTATATTGGACCTCGCCGGTCAGGTAATAGAGGGTGCTGAAGAGCGTCGAGAAACGTTTTAATTCGGTTTCTTTACCGTAGGCCAGAGTCTTGCATAACTCAATGGTCTTCGGGTCGCCGGTTTGAAGCGCTGTCATGGCGAGCGCCCGTGAATAAATTTGCGTGAACCACCAGTTGGGCTTCCCTTTATACTGACATAGGAAAGGAGTTTTTCCGATATACGCGCTGTGGCGTGTAATAATATCTGACAGGCATTCCTCGGCAGCCGCGTCACCCGTTAACTCCCAATACCTCAAGAGCGCTCGCCAACCCCATCCATGAGCGCGCCATGGCCAGCTGCCATTGCTGATTGAATTGCCGCCCCGCCCCGCGAAATAGCCGCCATGAGCCGCGGCAATTTTCATATTCTCCAGACAACGTTCGTCTCCGAAAAGCAGGTATCGATCATATAGCAAGTCAAGCGTAGTATGCTCAGGATTAGGGAAGGGCCAGTCAGTGCGTTTCCAATGTCCATCTCTATGTGCGGCGTAGTCTTCGCCCTTGGGCTGGGGCCGGTTGGTCCACTTCTCACTGCGGTTTTTCTTTTGAAAGGCTTTCCAATCCTTGAAGCCAAATGGATCCTGATTTTCGATTCTATAGAACCGCACATCGCGAAAATGACGGCTTCGAGCCTCTCCGATCTCGAACCACGCCTGGTTTCCCGTCACGTACCAGAGCCAGAGATAATTATCCTGCTCGATCGGCTGCCTGGCTCCACGCCTTCCATGTCCTCCATTGCTTCGCCAGCGTTCACCCCACACCTGCCAACCGTAGGCATTTCCATAAAGCGGATGGCGCGTGAACATCCGTTTTCCGTTAGCCTCGTTCTGACTGTTAGGTTTTTGATCCAACCCTGCCAATGGGGGTATAAAAGGTCCCGTATCGGCCAACGCGCCACAGTCGGCCATGTGTTCCATTGGAGGCCGGGCAATCACCCGATGATCCCACCGGTCAGCCCATTCTTCCAGGTCTGACGGTTCTTTTGACCCGGCATAAAAACCAAGCACAAACTCAACACTACTGGCTGATGCATCCTCAATAAAATGAACAACCTTGCTCTCTCGTGGCAGTAGCGCGATTCGGAGTACGCGATCAGGCCCAATCTCTATAGCTTTTGGAAACAGCCGCCAGAAGTTACGGACATTGACAACCACTCCGCCCTTGGCGCAGGCCGCCACAGCCAGACCGCGGGCACGATCGCCGTTTGCGATGGGCTTACCGACATTTTCGGGCGTTTTTGCCTTGCGCTGCCCGGCAGCGTCACGGGAATAGATTTTCCAGCCTCGGAATGCCGTCACCGTGCCGCTTGGATAGGTATGCCCCCGGGTGTTCATATTCCCGAATCCCGGACAGGCCGCCCAGGTATCCGCCCCGTTCGAATCCTGATACAGGCACGCTGATGCCGCCGGATCCAAAAATTCGCCCTCCGGCGATTCCGTTCCATCCACAAAAAGAAAGCGTTTCACGGGATCTGAAAGCCCAAGTTTTACCGAGGCGTCTTCCATGGCGGGACAGCCTCGGGATGTCGGGGGGTTGTTACCCACCACGTAGTCCACAAAAACTTCCGTGCTGTCGGCGTAAAAATCCATCAATGCGTCGTAATCATACATGCCGGCCTTGTAGCCTTGCTTGCCTAACGCGATATGTTGTCCGCGAGCCCTCACTCTTACTCTCATCGGGCCGGATTCAACCACTTCAACCGACCTGCAACCAATTGATCCAAGGTATTGATTTCCTGAAGTGTCTTCCGTTATGCCTCCACCGATGCCATTACCGTTGACGATCCGTTCCGTCTCGCTGAATCGCCCGTTTTGATTAGCGTCAACCCACCCGCCATCCAGCAGGTTGAAAGCCTTACGATCGATCTGAAATCGCGCCGGTCCCGTTGTTATCACGATCGCTTCTGAAGACTGTTCCACTATAAGACGTGCCGGCGGGGCGGCATATTTGAGCTTTCGGTTGGTCAAGACAAACGTCAACTTGGCATCGGCTGAAATGTCAGCCTGAAAATCAACAAGAACCCAGCGAATGGATTTATCAAATCGCCACCACCTGGCCAGAACACGAAACTGCGCCGGCAATACTCTGAGCGAGCCGGAGACTTCTTTCATTGCCAGATGCAATTCTGAAATGTCGTGTGCCTGTCCAACCATAAGGGGAACACCCGTGGTAATAAATTGCCTTCCATCGGAAGCCCCCGTGTCACTCAGTGTTAACGGAATAGTGAATTCACCTTGTTGCGAGGGCCAAAGCTGAGGCGACGGAAACCGGGACTTTTGGAGGGGAACTGGTGTTAACGCTTTAAGCCAAGGGTCGACATCTGCTGCCAGAGAGGTCGAGAGTGCGAAACAGAAGCCTATGGAATATATCAGGAACATCCTTTTTGTCATACTTATCTTCCTTTTTTCGGATCAACGCCGAATCTCGACGGAACTGATATTCGAACTGGTTTAATGCCCGCCGGCCGTTCGAGCTGCCATGTCAAGGTGGGAATCTGCTTGCCTTGCTCGTCCACAATCTGTGCAA
>CAYTRK010000257.1:0-3536 GCA_964440205.1 uncultured Victivallaceae bacterium | reverse complement strand
CGGCAACTTTCGAGACTCTCTTCAGGGATACACTACAACCGCACAAAATACTAACTCAACTGTCTATCCTGCTTAATACTGAGATTAATTACGATAAAGACCTCGTAGTTTTCGACGAAATCCAGAATGTTGCATCAGCAGTGACAAGTCTCAAGTATTTTCGCGAAGAACTGCCGCAATTGGCCGTATGTGGCGCCGGATCATACATTGGTTTGACTGTACACCAAGGCTCCTTCCCCGTTGGAAAGGTCAGCTTTCTTGACCTATACCCAATGACTTTCGAGGAATTTCTAATGGCTACGGATCAGCGTGCATCTGAATTTATTGCTAACATTCAACAAGATACAACCAGCATTCCTGAAGCCATACACCGTCATTTGTGGGAGAGCTTGAAGACGTACTTCGTTACTGGAGGGATGCCGGAAGCTGTTGACGTCTACCGTAGAAAAAGCTCTGATATGCGCCATGCTTTTGATAAAGTCAGAGAAGTTCAAAAAAATCTGATAAAGGGATATCGGAGCGATTTTGCCAAGCATGCAGGCAAGGTTAATGCCGTTCATATAAATAGTGTCTTTGAGATCATTCCTGCCCGCCTTGCTCAGGCAACAGACGTCAGTGTTAGTCGATTCCGTTTCAAAGGCGTAATACCAAATCGCTCTAAGTTCGCTCAACTCCAGGGTCCTATTGACTGGCTTGTCAGGGCCGGACTTGTCCTGAAAGTCTGCATTGTTGAAAAACCACAATTTCCGCTTGCAGCTTACGCAAAAAACAACATATTTAAGCTGTACATCTTTGATGTCGGTCTTCTGGGATGTTTGCTTGACCTTCCTGTCCCGGCTGTATTAAATCAGGATTATGGAAGCTACAAGGGTTTCTTCGCTGAGAACTTCGTAGCTCAGGAATTCACGTCCACAGACAAATCGCCACTTTACTTCTGGCAGGGACACAACTCGGAAATAGAGTTTCTTAAATGCACCGATGATTCCATTGTGCCTATTGAAGTAAAGGCAGGATCAGCGACACGGTCAAAAAGCCTGATGGCCTTCGCTCAGAAATACAACCCGCCACTCAAAATCAAAGTAACTGCCCGCAACCTTGACAGAACCAACCCAGACACGCATAACTATCCGTTGTATCTGGCATCAAAAATTAAGGCGTCCTTCGCCTCCCCTACTCACCCAGCACATCAAAATACCTGAGAAAGTATCTGTGGTTGCCATCTTCGTCCGGATAAGGATCGCGCCATACAACTGCAATTGCGCGAGACCGCGCACGAACGCTTCCGTAATTTCCCTCTCTCAGTCCGCCTACCGGTTCAGCATATGAATCGGCCGCGAGAATTATAGTAAATATATTCTGACGCGTTGTGAGTAAATCGCCCGTATTGCGAAGCGGACCTTCCTTGTCAATTTCATCTCCGCTTGCATAAGTCCACCAGTCAATGCGTGCCAGCTCCGACAAGTTCGTATACGGGCCTTTAGCCACAATCTCATCGGCAATTGCTTCAGCATCAGTCTGGCTCAACCGGTCAGAAGGATCGTATTCAGAAATTGGAGCATTCTTGAATGCAGCGGCCAACACATCCCTGTCAAAAGAATTGACGTTAATCAATCCTTTCTCATACTCTTTCTCGCTCATGGTAAACCAGTCAAACACCGGATGATAAGCCGCCCATCCCGCAGGTCTGCCGCCAGCATGTTCGTACAGCCTGAATGTATACCAAGGTTTATCAAGACATATGTATCCCAGTTCGCCTACACTTCTCAGATTAGTGTTTGCTATGTACAGAGACGTATCACTATCAGAATCAGCCGAATAGGCATCTGCATTATCAACATAAAACTGAGTGTAAAAATTAGTAGTTCCAATAGTCGGCTCAGTTGAGGGCATGTCGTCCCCAGCCCGCCATTGGCGCGGAGGGTCAGTCCCTTCGGGGTCCCCGTTAAATCGCGGATCAAGACACTCTACCCAGTTAGTCACCCAAATGCGGCGATCACTAACAGACTGATTCTCAAGTTTTACTTCAAACTTAATACCCTCTGCACTCGCATAATCCGGATGAGGAACCTCGTCAACCAATTCGTCGGAAACATCCTCCTTGATACGAACCTTCAACTCGCCTGTAAAATGCAATGTGAAATTATTGGTCGGAATAGTTCCAGTCTTCGGCCCTCCGGTTTCATACAGAGTATTATAGCGGCTTACAGTCTGAAAAGCGCCCTCACTGCCTGATGGAAAATTCGTGGGAATCAGGCCCGTATAACCTGCGGTAGTACCCGCATCGGCAAAGCTCAGTTCATACTCAACCAGGTAATCTGTTCCGGGGTAAGACCCGCCTGGATAACGAAACGGGAACAGACACTCCATGTCAAGGCGCCAACGGGCGCTGAAATCACCGGCCTCTTCAAGCTCAACAACATATGCAAGCGCGGCCTCATTGAACATCGGGGCCGTGTCAACATGCCCGTCGGCAAGGCTCTGCGGTAATGAATCAGCGTCGATATAATCGAGAAGATTGGAATAAACCAGCCCAGTGTCAAAGGAAGATCGAGTCTCGCACGCACGGAAGGCGTTTGTAATGTCCGCCTCCGACCATTCGCTTACATTGGTCCCTATATAGACCGGCATACGGTTGGTCCCGTTATGAAGAAAACCGCCGGGAGAGAGCGAAAACGTAAACAGATCCTTTACATCCGGAGTAAGAAATCCGTCGTGTTCTCCCATCGTTTTTAACTCGCGAAAAGTTTCAAAAGGGTAATTGTCTCGCTCATCCAATAGCCGCACTGCGTCTGCAACTCCATCAAAAGCGCCAAGCCGGATTTCCTTTGGTGACACGCCTCTCAGCCTTGCATTAGTGCCTCCCGCATAGTTGATATCAACCCAACCGGAACAATCAGCGGCGACAAATGCATACCTGCCTATGATCGTCCCATCAGCGTTTTCAATCGTGTGCCAGTAAGCAGGCGCCGACATGACACTATCGGCAAGGTCGTCAGGCAGAAAATCAAGAGCCGTCCTGGTCAACAGCCTGGCCCGCGTTTCTTCGTTTGTAAAAACCCCGTCTCCACTCGATGTAAGAACTTCAAAAGAAGAAGGATACATCAAAAACGAATCGGAGGTCTGCATCTGTTCGGTAATATCCTCCATAGCTCGCCCGAGAGCCGCATATAACATATGCCTGGATTGAGTTGAGTTTCTGAAGCTCGCAGCTCCCTGACGTTCCACCCGCATTGAAATGGAAAACGCCATCGCCGCAATCATCATTACAGAAAGCAACCCAAGCACCATTATGATGGCTACGCCCTGCTTTTTATTGTTCGATGATTGATTTTTCTTTTTCATCCGCATTTCCAATCACTTATACGTCCCGACTCTCTTCCAGACCGGGATTAATCCGCCGACTACCTGCTCCACCTTCTACGTTCCACATCCCAAGTCCTACGTGTCCTGCCCTCTCCCTTCCCATCAAACCCATTCCCCATTTTCGCGCCCTTTCTTTAGTCACGCCGTAGGCCCGGCGAAGGAGGAAGCGCCTT
>CAYTRK010000256.1:0-3550 GCA_964440205.1 uncultured Victivallaceae bacterium | reverse complement strand
TCCCGGCGCTCCGAACCTTTCAAGATGAAGCTGATGACATATACCGTTACCCGGAGGCGAAAAAACTACCCCGTACTTCGCCGCTGCGCTCCGGAGAAAGGCATGGTCGTCCGCGTTTTCCGGTCCAACCTGAACGGTATTGTGATCAATGTAGCTTACTGCAAGTTCATTTTTAACGCGGTCCAGACCCATTGCCTCGAACTCAAGATATGCCATGGTCCCGGTTGCATCCTGCGTTAGAGTATGGTCAATCGCCAGTCCGATTTCATGCCCCGGTTCAGTTTTTCCCTCAACCAGATGCTCAGCAATAATCTTCTCTGTAACTCCTCTTCCCATTTTTCTCCTTATAAAAAGGACGAGATACGTCTCGCCCTACCTGTGGCTTCCGGGCACATCGCTTATGACAGTGTCATCAGCATCGGGCAGCATTCCCGGATGATCAAGCGTATAATGAAGCCCGCGACTCTCTTTGCGCATCCAGGCGCTGCGGACAATCAGTTCGGCTACCGCGGCAATATTCCTGAGTTCAAGAACATCAACGGTAAGCAGATAATCCAGATAGTATTCCCGGATCTCGCCCCTCAACGTCCGTATCCTCCTCATCGCTCGCTCCAGCCGTTTGCTGCTTCTTACTATGCCCACGTAATCCCACATGCAGGTTCTCACCTCGTTCCAGTTGTGTTCAACCACGATAGCTTCGTCGCTCGACACCGCCCCGCCTGTCTGCCATTCCGGAATTTCCGGCAGATCTTCCCTGGAAACCCCGCCGTCAAGACCCTCCGCCATAAAATAAGAACACACCAACGCCTCCAGAAGAGAATTGCTCGCCAGCCTGTTCGCTCCGTGAAGGCCTGTGCAGGCTGCCTCGCCGCAAGCCAGCATTCCACGGATGCTTGTCCTGCCGTCTATCCCGGCCTCTATACCCCCGCAAAAATAGTGAGCCGCCGGCACAACTGGAACAAGGTCTTTTGCCATATCTATCCCGAAACTCGCGCAGGTCCGGTAGATATTCGGAAATCGCCTCCGAAGGAAATCTTCTCCCTTGTGCCTTATGTCCAGATAAACACAACGCTCACCTGAAGTCTTCATTTCCCTGTCAATCGCCCTGGCCACAATATCTCGAGGAGCCAGCTCCGCCCTCGAATCGTAGTTTTTCATGAAAGCTTGCCCTCTGCCGTTAAGCAGCGCCGCTCCTTCGCCTCTAACAGCTTCGCTGATAAGGAAAGACTTGGCTTCCGGATGATAAAGACAAGTCGGATGAAACTGAATAAATTCCATGTTCTTAATCCGCGCGCCCGCCCGCCACGCCATCGCAACGCCGTCTCCGGTGGCAATATCAGGATTGCTCGTATACAGGTATACCTTACCCCCGCCTCCACTTGCCACTACGGTCCAGGGCGAACGCACGGCAAACACCTCGCCGCTGTCACGATCAAGAACGTAGGCTCCAACGCAACGGTTCTCCCCGCCTGAACCAAGCCACCCGGTCGTAATAAGATCAATGACCATGCATCTTTCCCGCACGACGATATTGGAAGAGTCCTGCACATGCTGCAGCAGCACCTTTTCAACACTCTGGCCGGTAACATCGCCGCTATGCAGCACACGCCTCCTGGAATGCCCCCCTTCCTTTCCAAGGTCGTATCCGCCGTTCGGAACATTTTTCCGTCCGGAAAAATTCATTCCAAGCTCTTCTAGCTCGGCTATCCTCCGGGGCCCCTCTTCGACCACCCTCTTGACAACGTCCGGATCGCAGAGCCCGGCCCCGGCTTCCATAGTATCGGTAATATGCCTGTCGAAACTGTCCCCAGGCTTCATTACACACGCGATACCGCCCTGAGCATAATTTGTGTTGCTTTCAGCGCTCCCCTTTTTGGTTATCACAAGCACCCGGCCTCTGCTGGCAAGATGAAGCGCCGACATGAGGCCGGCTATGCCGCTTCCGATAATAAAAAAATCAACATCTATGGTATTCATGAGCTATCCTGCTCTATTCACGCGCCTCTGGTGAAGAAAGCCAAGCTCTCCCCATTCCGTATAAACCATGCCACACATCTTAAAACTTCACTCGACGCTGTAAACATATAGCGCTCCCTACTAATAACTTACAACCTGCTTTGCTTTTTTCATGAATAGATCAGGCTATAGCCGTCTTTTTCGTCTGGACAGTCAGCAAGCTTCCCTGCATAGTCCCCAAATACATCCGGGACCTTCCGAACCGGTCCGAAAAGGTTCCATGCCCCGGAAATTGTTAGGCAAACAAATCTATGTGGAGATACAAATATGATCAAGGCAAAAGTAGTTGGAGCTTGCGGCTTCGGCGGAGTAGGAATTATTGAACTTCTACGGCGGCATCCCGAAGCCGAGGTTTCAGTCATAGTGGACATCGAGAACCAAGGCAAAATACTGAGCGAAGTCTTCCCGCATCTGGACGGCTTCTGCAACCTCCCGATTCTGGCCCCGGACGACCCCAGTGCTCAATCCGGTTGCGACGTTGTTTTCATGGCAACCCCCGACCGGACAGGAATGGAGATTGCTCCAAAAGAAATCGACCGTGGATCCAGGGTCATCGATTACAGCGGCGATTTTCGTTTTAACAATGAACAGGCATATGCCGACTATGCCGGACGAATCGGACTTGACCAAAACCACACCTGCCCCGAAATCCTTCCGCAAAGCGCATACGGGCTCCCCGAATTGGAACGCGAGGCCATAAGCGCGGATGCGAAGGTAATAGGAAATCCGGGCTGCTTCGCAGTCAGCTCCACCCTCGCTCTTGCCCCGGCTGTGAAGAACAGGCTTATATCAGGCGAAGGGATCATATGCGATTGCAAGACCGGTGTTTCCGGCGCGGGAAGAAAAGCAAAAGAAACATTCCATTATCCCGCCAGGTACGACAATATGAATGCGTACCGCCTCTCCGGACATCAGCACGTCTGCGAGATCGAAAGGGAACTGGGAATACTTGCAGGCGACAGCGTACAGATAACTTTTACCGCCCAGGTAGTTCCACTTTGCCGCGGCATAATGTCTACTGTTTACGGGAGACTCCGCGGAAACACATCCTCCGAAGACGCATTCGAAGCTTATGCGGAATTCTACGCCGGGGAACCTTTTGTCCGAGTGTGTGACGCAGCCTCACAGGTGGGCACCGTCCACGTGCGCGGCACGAATTTCTGCAACCTCGTGATAAGCGTGGACAACAGGACAAGACAACTGCGAGTGGTATCCTACATCGACAACCTCGTCAAAGGACAGGCGGGCAATGCTCTCCAGAATATGAACATCCTTTTCGGCCTGCCCGAAACCACAGGCCTCGATAATCCAGGCATGTATCCCTGACATACCGGTATCACAGGATCTTCACAGTAATTCTCACTATAGCCGGGCCCTGCCGCCTCGTGCGGCAGAAACCAAAGATTTTCGAAAAAAAAGGGTCCCCCGCAGAATCTGTGGATACTGAAAGCATGTAGCTACCCAATAAGAGGCACACATGTTAGAGAAAAACGCAGGAATGGCACGAAATATATCCAAGGATTCCTCGTATCGA
>CAYTRK010000255.1:0-3553 GCA_964440205.1 uncultured Victivallaceae bacterium | reverse complement strand
CTTGCGGATTATAAATTTGTGTTGTGTCTGTTTTCGGGGATCTATCGAAATAGAAATCGGAGTCCGTTATTCGTGTAACCCAGTCGTGTTGTGATTTGGCTTCCGCCAGGGCCTGCATAGCGACCCTGCTGATTCTGGTATTGTGAACTGCGGCAGCAAAGGGGGCTATTTGTTTGCGCAACCGCATAGCTTCTCCTCGGGTTCTTTTCAATTGCGAAAGCGTTGAACGAAGCGCGTTAAGCTGAGTTTGCCTGGTTGCGCGCAGGTTTTCCAGCTTTTCGACCTCCAGGCGCGAAAGGATGCCGGAAAATGCAATTGCAAGATTCAGAACGGCACCTGCGACGAGCCAGTAGGGCCTTTGTTTGCGCAGGGCGAGTCTTTCCTTCATAGGATCAGGCTGAAGGCTCAATTTCAATCGACCCTTTCCCACTGTAATAAGGGCGCAGCCCAGCGCTGTTGCAAGGCGGTCGCCTTGTTTTAGTGAAGAATGGCGTGAGAGTTGCCGGTAAGTGGTGACCTCTATTTCAGTGGCAACAGCCATTTTGCGCGCCAGGTTTTCGTCAAGCGCGCCGCCGCCGCTGAGGACTATTAGTTTCGGCTGCATTGCCGACTCCGGAAGCTGGTTTTTGAATTCGCGTATGGTTGAGACAACGCTCTGGAGCCAGGTATCGGAATTATCGGAAGTTTCGTTTCTGGTTTTGTCCGGATCAGTCGAAGGCGTGCCGACAGAGATATGTTTCGCGCATATGACTGTTGTGCCTCTGACGGCCAGGATACTGGTATGGGATGATCCTGCCTGCACGCTTATGAAGTATTTACGCGCGGAGGGTCGAAGTCTCAGCAACGAGTTGAGACAGGCCAGCGCCTCCGGAACCGCGTCTACAACGTCAAGTCCCGCCTCGGATGCCTGTTGAATGCTGCCGTCGACCAGGTTGTTCCGTCCGACGGCAAGTAACGCGTATTTTTTGCCGTACAGTTTTTTCTGGATTCTGTACGAGGTTATCGGGCTATGCTGTGCCAGTTCTTCGAACTGGTCGAGTTCCATGCGGACGATTCCGTTCATGGAGCGGGGATCTTCATCTCCTACAGACAATGCTCTTATTATGACGTTATTATCCGAAAGCGCGACGGCGCACGGAAGTCCGTTCCATCCTTTTTTGCTGACGAAGGATTGCAGCATTTTCTGTCGTTCAGAGGGAAGAGCGGGCAGTTTTGCCCAGTCGCTGTCCACGATCTGTGTGATCCCGGCGAATTGTTTGACCCTTACACCTTTGACAGAGTGAGCGCCGACATCCAGTCCGACTGCATCTCGATAATGCATGGGTTACCTCCCGGAGTCTGCAGAGGCTGCGCTCGATAATGGGTCGGGATTGCGTGTTGATTTGCCGGTTATAACGGATTCCCCGCGGTTTGAAACTACCGTTGCAGTAACGAAAATAAGAAGGTTCTTGCGCATCTCAGTTACGTCTGAGCTTTTAAAAAGTTTGCCAAGCAAAGGTATGGAGCCGAGGATGGGAACAGAGTGTTCGGTATCCTGTTCGACGGTTTCGATAAGTCCGCCCATGACCACGGTCTGACCGCTCTCCACGTTGACTTTTGTCTGGATTTGTCTTCTGGTTATAGTTGGGAGTTTAACTTCCAGTTGAGCGAAAGTGTTTGTGGCATTCTCCTGGGTGTAGAACTGGAAGTTTTCCAGCTTGCTTATTGTTGGTGTCAACAGCAGGCTTATTGTACTCATATCCTTTCCGACGCTCGGGACGGCGATCAATGTGATGCCTAGCTCAGCAAGTTTAGGTTTCCCTTTCGGCATCAAAGCGCTTGAACTGTACTTTTTTCCGTCGCTGTCAAGAAGAGTAAATGCTTTGGCCTCGAACTCCTCGTAATAGAGCAGATCGCTTCCGTCTCTGAGCTTGGCCGGATTGTTATTTACTGTTGTTACGCGGGGAACCGAAAGTGTGCGGCCTGTTCCTGAAATCTCAAGCGCCCGCAGGATGGCTCGAAACTCAGGGTCTGTCAATATGCCTGCGACCGTCAGATTGAGACCGTGGCCTGTCAGCGCAGGGTTCCATGAACGTCCTGACCCGAAGGCCTTGAGGGGGTTGCCGGGAAATCCTTCTTCCCCCACGGCTGTGTACGGGCTGTTCGGCGCTGTTATCGAACCGCCTTCTGAGATTACCGTATCCGGGACGTTTTCCCATTTTCCGTTTTTCATAACGCCCTTTTCAGAAAGAGCGATATCCGAGTCAAGATGCCAGTCGATACCGAGTTCCCTGAGGTCGGAGACCGTCACCTCTATGAACCTGGCTTCTATGAGAACCTGGGGTGGATTAACGTCCAGCGTTTCCAGAATATCTTCGATTGCTTTAATGTTTTCCGGCGTATTACGGACAAATAGGGAGTGTGTTGTGCGGTCTAGAAATAACTCGGAACCTTCGACCTTGGGGAGGAAACGATTTATGATATCTTCAATACTGCTGGATCCGCCTGGAAGTTCCGTCGCCTTTCTGGAAAGAATGTCGACGGCCTGTTCTTCCTGGTCACCCTTTTTCTGTTTTTTGCTGTCCTGTTCAAGCCAGTTTGATCCGTGATGCTGGAGACCTTTTCTGAGATGGAAAATTCTGGTTTTAAGCGGGGCGGCAGTTTTTTTACCGGGAGCGGTAGCCCATATGACATTTTCACCAAGGTAGAATTTTACATCGAAATTACGGGAGACGTAATCAAGCACTTCCTGGACAGGTATATTGTCCAATTCGATGTCGAGTGACTTTCCCTTTCCCAGCCCGCTGTCGGCAATAATGTTGATGTTCTCGTCTTCGGCAAGGGCGGTGATTATCGAGGACAGATCGGCCTTTTTAAGGTGAATAGACACATTTTTGCGGAGCACGCGGCGCAAGGCGCCGGGTTTGGTGACATGAGTGGTTTTATCCGGCGGTATGAGTCTTTTCAAACCGTAAGACGAGGGTACGTGAGATTGTTTGAAAGTTTCCAGAGCCATTCGTTTCTGGTCAATATCAGATCTGTTAACGTCGTGGCTGGCTTCGAAATCAGCCATGGCGGAAACCAGCTTGTCCCTGAGTTCGCGCATTTCTTTTGTATCGGCATGAGTGCTTGCGATGCGGGACCATTTGAGAAGGGCATCACCATAACGACCTTTTTCGTAGAGTTTGTTGATATGGGCCAATTGGGCATGGTCCGGGATCGGACGCTCCTCCTGTGCTTGCGCTGCGGGGCATATAAGCGACAAGATGAGAGTCAGGATGATCGGCAGGGCACTCATTATTCTGTTTCGGGGCGACATAGTCTTTCCTCTGCAGTTAGTTCCTCCGTGCAATAGCCATTAGATACATGTAGTAACCTAAAACCCCGGCTTTGTAAACCAAAAGAGTTAAGAACCCGGTAATTCGCATTATGAGCGTCCCAGCGACCTTGTGTCGCCGGAATGGAAGACTCGGGATAGATATCCTTTTTTTGGCTCCTCCGCAGAATCTGTGGGTGAAGTCGGTTCTTTATATGTGCCCGAAACGACACTCCTCCCGTCTCGGTGAAAGTCAGT
>CAYTRK010000254.1:0-3562 GCA_964440205.1 uncultured Victivallaceae bacterium | reverse complement strand
GTTTCGGGCACATATAAAGAACCGAATTAACCCACAGATTCTGCTGAGGAGGCTTCATTCTATACCTCCATTGCCGCGCCTACCAGTTCATACCCTTCCTGGGACAATATCGCGTTCTTCTTCATATAACTCCTCTCATAAAAGAAACCACTTTAACGTTACCTTTCCCGCGCCTCAGACGCTTGATAAGAGCCGATAAGTGAAGATTAGTGGTTGTCTTAATCCGTCGCAAAGCGCCCCTACCCCCAGAATGCCTTGTTCAAAAGTATTATAGAAAGATAGATATACAGGACGCTTCCGAAAGCCCCTGCAGTGGTCCACATTAGATCTTTCTTCGGCCGCATCAATCGCAGCGATTGATCATCCATCGTGCGTTCTGTCACCCACGGCAGAACCCCAAGCAAGGCAAACAGAAAGAAAAAAGGATACTGAAACGTGCGGGACAGAAAATATGATGACACGGCAAAACCAGACATGGCCGCAATGGCCAGACCGCAAAAGCGCCGAAGCCAGCGTTGTTCCGGTTCCCGAGTCCTTCTCAGCGCCACCCTCGAACGCCAGGCGCCTATTACACCAAGCACAAGAAGATTAAACCAGAACCAGTATCCGAAAAGGCCCAGCGAAGTATAGGCGTATACGAAAGCATTGTGTGACGCCCGGTCCTTGGTGATATATTCCGAAAACATACCGTAGCCCACTCCGAAAAGCATGTTCAGGGGGCTCGACTTGAAAGCATAATTTGCTTCTCCCCAGAAAACCACACGGTCATGTGCAGCTTCATCGAGAAAAGGCGCAGAGAGAGGACAAAGCGCAATTGCAGAGAAAACAAGCGCCAGCAGAAGCGTGGGCAGCCAACGATCTGGCAGCGCCAGGGCAAACATGACCGAGCCAACTGCCGCAAGGGCCACCATGGTTCCGCCCGAATGCGTGGTCAGAATCCCCATCACGAGCAGAGCAGCAACACCTGAACAGAGAATAAACTTGATGAAATTCATTCTTTTAGGAAGCACAAAGGCCAGCGGTATGCTGGTGGCCAGCATCTGGCCCATGTCATTGGGATCATTGAAGATCCCGAAAAACAGGCTCCTGTAATGGGCTGGCTTGCCGCCGTATGACGGGATATACAGCGGACGCTGCCCTGCAAAACCGTAGCCGCGATGTTCCTGAAGCAACGCATGCACCGCCATGAACGCGGTCATCATAACAAAGACCCAGGCAACAGTCCTGAGGCGGCGGGGCCGGTCCAGTACATAGAAAAGAAGAAATGTAAGAAAGCATATTTTAAAGACAGGGACGATAGTCCACATCATGCCCGCAAAATAAGTGTGGGCGACATGCGACATGATCGCAGCAAACCACAGCCCCGGAAGAATCCATAGCTGGGGCAGCCGCCGCGGCGTACGAAGCCTGCCCGCATCAACCTCAAGGACAAGCGCCAGGGTGGCTATAACCACAATAACATCAAGCAGATTGAACCCGTACAACCACGGGATAAGCCACTCCTGCGGACGCCAGAAGACAAGCAGCATAAAGATTACTGTAAAAAAGAATGTCATCAGGATTCGTTACAGCGAGTTATAAAGGTTACAGTGGTTACAGAAGAGGAAAACCACTTATCTGCACTAATCTTCTCTTATCCCCCGCCCTTTTTCGCGTCCATTGGCGCCTTTCGTAGTGGTCAAGTCCTGATTTAAAGTTGTCACTTTTTGTTTAGTGATCGCTGCAAGTTGATCGTTTAAGCGTATCCGAGCAAGGGTGGCGGTTAAGAATTGCGGTTAAGTGTCTGAATCCGTACACTTAATCGCTCCTCTTACTCGGATACACTTACCCGACCTGCTTACCCGGTCTGCTCCCCCCCTCCCCATATCCCACGTTCCACGTACTACGTTCTCTCACATCTTTGTGTTCCTTGCGCTCTCACGAACGCACAAACACACCAACAATCCCCTTCCCCCTCACCAATTTCGTTCTTTCCCGAACAGGATTACCCGCAAGGTGCTGAGAAGGATCTGGATATCCATTCCCATGGACATGTATTTAATATAGTAAAGATCGTATTCAAGCTTTCGCGCAGCCCCTTCCACGCTGTCCCCGTAAGGATACCTTATCTGAGCCCACCCGGTGAGACCGGGCAGCACATTGGATCGTTCGGCGTAGTAAGGTATCTGATGTTCCAGCTTCTCTACAATTTCCGGCCGCTCGGGACGGGGCCCTACGAGACTCATATTGCCTCTGAGGACATTCACAAACTGTGGTATTTCATCAAGCCGGCACTTGCGCAAAAACCGGCCCGCACGCGTGACCCGGGGATCATTCTCTTCCGACCATACAGGGCCGGTATCGGCCTCGGCGTCCGAATTCATGGTTCTAAACTTGTAAATCCTGAAAACCTTCCCGAACTGCCCAACCCTCTCCTGGATGTGCAGAACAGGGGCGCCTGGGTCCAAGAGCTTGACCGCGACAGCAACAATTGCAGCCAGTGGGATACAAAGAATGCCTCCAATGGTTGCAACCGCAACATCAAACAGGCGTTTAGAACGCCTGACAAGGGGAACGGCCGATTCCAAGGTCATGTCAAGCATTGCTTTCTCGTCCAGAAGAGAAAGAGGAGTCTTCCCTCGGTACACCTCGGTTGCGCCGAAAGCGGTCATGACTTCCACACCGGAAAAGCGAAGCCTCCGCAGTCGAGGATACAAGGCCGTGATCTCGCGCCCATCTCTGTGCGCAACAATAACCAGGTGTACCCCAAGGCTTTTGATTACACCTTCAAAATCCTCCTGCGTGCAGTTCACCACTGCAACACCGTCAATCGTTTCAGTCCGGCCCTCATTCTGCTCCAGATCAATGTCTTCTTCGTGAACACGTAGATAAGCCACTACTTTATGTACAGGGATGACCCATGGGTCTTCCAGCAGATTGCGGCACCTCCTGGCAAGAGCGCCGGTATCCAGTATAACAACCCTGCATTGAAACACATCGCTACGAAAAAAACGCTTGTAAACAACCATTTTGAAAAAGAGGGAAAAAACACTGTACCAGATTATTGTCAGGGCCAGGACACCGCGGCCAAGCAGTATATTAAACCACGCATACGAAGTGATACTGAGGACAAGAAGAGCAAAAACCAGCGAAAACAGCCAGGTTACAAGCAGGTTGAAGCGTGAATACGTGTATCGTATAGTGTAAGAACCTCCAAGATAGTTGGCCAGAATGATGCTGCCGAAAAAGATCATCCAGCCGTCAATATGCTCAAAAACATACAGGCCCATCTCCTCCGGAGGGAATCTCATTATTACTGCCACGGCGGCAGCTGCAACCAGACAAACCAGATCAAGAAACGCGATCCAGTTGGTCTGTATTCTTAAATGTGCTTGTCTTCTTGGCATTGTACCTTCACTTCAAAAGTTGCAGTCATTACAAACGTTACAAAGGTAGCAGAAGGGGAAAACCACTGATCTTCACTTATCTTCTCTTATCCCCCGCCATTTTTTCGCGCCCATTGGCGCTTTTCGTAGTTTTCTTCTCCCCTTCTCCCTCCCCACCTCCCACGTTCCACGTCTTA
>CAYTRK010000253.1:0-3629 GCA_964440205.1 uncultured Victivallaceae bacterium | reverse complement strand
CAGCTTGCTTCACTAATCAAAAATGAATCAAAGCCGCCGTATAACAGAGACCAGGCCTCGGCCATTGCAATGACCTGTACAGCAAGGGAACAGACAGCGCAGGAGGCCGAGTCAACTCTGGTTGAGATCAAGAAGTACAGGTATCTCAACCAGGAGCTGAAAAAGAAAAAGAGGCCCTCGCACCGGGCCGTCGTGGTAAAAGTCACCAGCTTCGGCATGTTTATCGAACTGGAAGATATCGACGTCCAGGGGCTGGTCCACATCTCAGATATATCGCGCAAGTATGTTCGCTACGACCGAAGGCGCCAGGCGCTCATGGCAGGAAAGAAATCCTTCAAGCTTGGAACCGAGTTGGAAGTCAAGGTCCATTCCGTGAATTTTGAGGACCGGAAAATCGACTTCAAAATGGCCCGATAGCATTGCATGAACATCTTTACAGTTGATTTGCGCCTAACTCAACGAGTTTCGTGTAGGAAATTTCCATGGATTCAAATATATCCCGGTCACCGACGGGGCGGTCCTGCTCGATGACATACCAGCGCACGTCGGTCTCTCTCAATGCTGCCATAATCGGTTCCCACTCCAGGTTGCCTTCCCCTATCTCGCAGAACGCCGGCTCGCCGTCAACAATCGCATAATCCTTGAGATGTACGACCGGCATCCTTCCTGCAACCTTTTTTATCCATGATACAGGGTTGCCGCCGCCGCGCTGCACCCAGTGCACGTCTATTTCAGCGCAAAGCTCGGTAGTGTTGTCGTAAATCTCTTCGAGCAGGGCTCTGCTTCCGAACTTTTCGAATTCCCGATGGTGATTGTGGAATCCGAAACTGATGCCGTGGGCGCTGAACTGCCGGCTGATGTTTTCAAGGATACCCGGCAGCTTGGCTGCTCCGTCCGGATTCAAAAAATCTTTTCCGGGGCTTCCGAGTGCGGCAAAATTGCAGCCGTAGGCTTCAAGTTTGCTGACGATTTTATCAAGACTGTTCTGGCAATCGTCCAGCTTTTCGTGGGTTGCACAACAATGGATGCCGTGATTGTCAAGAAGTCTCCTGACTTCCGCAGGATCAAATTCCGGGATCGCCGAAATCTGTACGGCCTGGTAGCCGATAGACTTCAGACGCTCCAGCGTCCTGTCAAGGTCCTCCAGCGTCTGGCAGCTCTGGCGAAGGTTGAAAAGTGTAACAGCAATTCTTGTGTCTGGCGCTCCCATGTACGTTCTCCTTTTTTTTAGCTTGCAACTCATGTGCAGTGAGATCAATAATAACGCGCCTGAGACGAATAAATCAATACAACTTAATGAGGTTTAAATAAAATGGGTACGGATCGAACACTTAATAAGATGTCCAAGACACGACCGAGGAAATCAGTTTCAGAAAGACGGCGCCGGCTGAAGACTCAGAAGAAAAGGCTTATTGACCTGGGGATGGACGCCGCAAAGGTGGAAAAACTTACGCTTAAGGAAACGCGCGAGCTTCTGAAACATCCAAAAAAGGTTCATGCCGGATAATAGGACTTCGTTCTCTGAGGTTTCAGTCCCACATTTCCCGTATAATACCCGTGACATCGTCCTGAATCCTTGTATGGACCGGAGCGTCGTCGGGAGAATACTGCACCAGTTTTTCCCTGTCCATGGACTCAATTACGTCATCGGTGAAAAAACGCGAAAGCTGGGCGTAGCTGTGATGATCAGTAAATCTGCGCTTCTTGTGGTAGTACCTGAGCGGCCAGGTCACGTACAGAAAGTCCCTGGGGCGCGTCATGGCAACATAAGCAAGGCGCATCTCCTCTTCGATTTCCTCTTCCTTGTCCGTCGACATATCGCTGGGCAGGCAGCCGTCTGCTGCATGTATAAGGTAGACTGCGTCCCATTCACAGCCTTTTGCCGAATGAATAGTAGAAAGAACCAGCCAATCCTCGTCTTTGGACGGCGAACCGGCCAGGTCGCTTGTTGATTGGGGGGGATCAAGCTGTAGATCGGTCAGAAACTTCCGTCTGGACCGGTATCCGGAGGCTATATTCTCAAGGTTTTGCGCATCTTTTAATCTCACTGCTGCGTTTTCATAATTTTTCTGGAGCAGGGGAGTGTAGAAGCGGGTTATAAGTTCAACCTGGCCGGCAGGTTTCTCGTTGCCCATGCTTGCGAGCTGTTCCATTAGAGTCGCCATTGATTTCAGCATCCCGGCGCTGGCTGCCGGGGCCTTATAATTCGTAAGGCCTTTCCGGGCATCATAACCGCTATCTGCAATACTTTGCATAATCTTTGCGGCTGTAGCCGGTCCTATGCCGTCAAGCAACTGAAGCGCCCGAAACCAGGCAATCTCGTCCCTCGGATTTTCAGCAACCCTTAGAAACGAGATTACGTCTTTTACATGGGCCGCTTCAATGAAGCGAAGTCCGCCGTATTTGTGAAAAGGAATATTCCTGCGGCTCAACTCGACTTCCAGTGAATCCGACAGGTAGCCTATCCTGAAAAGCACAGCCTGCTGTTTCAGAGGAATACCCTCTTCGTAATGTTCAAGAATACGGTCGATCAGGTAATCGTTCTGCTGGCGTTCGTCCCTGCATGTAACAAGCCTGGGTTTGCGTCCGGCTTCCCGTTCGGACCACAAGTCCTTTGTGTATCTCTCCCTGGCGCCCTGAATGAGCCGGTTGGTGGTTTCCAGCACGGATTGTACCGAGCGGTAGTTTTGCTCCAGGGTGATGGTCGTGGCGCCGGGAAACATTTTCGGGAAATCGAGCATGTTCCGAACCGTTGCGGCCCTGAAGCTGTAAATGCTCTGCGCATCATCGCCTACGACCGTGATGTTTCTATTATGTGTCCGTATGTTGCGCAGGATCTCGGACTGAATGCTGTTGGTGTCCTGGTATTCATCGACAAGAACATGGTCGAACCGTTTTTCCATGTGGTCGCGAATCTCCGGGTTGGAGGATAATTTTGCCCAATATAAGAGCAGATCGTCGTAATCCAGCACATGGCGTTCCTGCTTTTTGATAACGTAATGCCGGAAAAGCGACCGTAGTTCCTCTTCCCAGTCTTCACACCACGGAAAGTTCTGATAAAGCGCCTTCTTCAACGGGTCCGAGGAATTAACGCACCTGGAATATACCGCAAGACAGGTCTGCTTCCGGGGAAAACGTTTTTCCTTCTTGTGAAGCCCCATTTCGTGGCGGACAACGTTTATCAGGTCCTGGGAATCTGACTGGTCCATTACTGTGAAATCGGGCCACAAGCCGGCGCTTTTAGCATATATTCTAAGCAGCCGATTGGCCGTCGAATGGAATGTGCCGCCCCAGACTCTTCCGGTATCACCGCCGCCCATTGCTGCAATTGAACCGGCGCGGCGAAGCATTTCCTCGGCAGCGCGCCTGGTAAAGGTCAACAGCAGTATCTTCTCAGGTGGAACGCCCTGCGATATCAAGTAAGCCACCCTGTAAGCAAGAGTCCTGGTCTTACCGCTGCCCGCGCCTGCAACAACAATCAACGGACCTTCGCCATGAGTTACCGCCGCCTTTTGCTCACAATTGAGTTCGCCTAGCCATTCATTCTGTGGTACGTTTTGCGTCATAAAGTAACTCTAACCGGAAAGAACCGTCATTTCAAATTGACATTGACGATTACGGAGAAAACA
>CAYTRK010000252.1:0-3653 GCA_964440205.1 uncultured Victivallaceae bacterium | reverse complement strand
GACGGGAGGAGTGTCGTTTCGGGCACATATAAAGAACCGAATTAACCCACAGATTAAAACTTTTACTATCGCGTAGATTCCGGCTCATAGAGCCGACTCTACATCACATAAGCCCGGCCACAAGCGTTCGGGCACGGTCTTCCCTCAACCATGTTAGTTCGCGTCTTATCATTGACTTTCGATCTTCCGGGGTTTTGTCATCTTTTCCGCTCAAATGATCGCAGGCGTGAGCCAGGTAAAGTGCGATTTCGTGGTTTTCCTCTATGTTCCGGTTCCGGAATGCTTCCGTAACCGCTTTTTCGACGTTCACTATAATTTCCGCGGTTCGAGCGGTGTCTCCCGGAAAAGGATCATACTGGTGGCAAATAACGTCGGTGATCTCGGCGGAATCGAGCAGTTTCTCATTTACTTCCCGGATCCCGGAGTCGTCGGTCAAGAGCACGGAGAATTCGTCGTATCCGCTATCCCCTTCCTGAATTCCCGTTTTGTGCGCCAGGAACGCGAGAAGCTCCTTTATTCTTCGTGTGTTCAGCTTTCGAATTTGCTGGTTGTTGTTTATCTGTATTTTCATCTTTCGGGTATGGCATTCGGGCGTGCATCATATTTGTGAGCGTAAACACGAACGCCTTCTTTATGCGTTTTAACTCCGAGAACTTAAGCCCGCTGTCGTCGAGCTGACCGTCTAGGATTCGTTGTTTGACTATATCATTGACCAGGTCTTCAATGTGGGCCGGAGTTGGTTTTTCCAGTGAACGGGAAGCCGCCTCAACCGCGTCCGCGAGGCAGATGATCGCCGATTCTCTGGTGGAAGGCCTGGGGCCTGAATACCTGAAATCTCTGTCGTCGACTTTTCTGTGATCAGATGTCGGTGAAGGCGCGTCACACATTTGGAGTTCAAGTTGTTCTTTTGCTTTGTGATGAAAAAAGGAAAGTACGCTGGTGCCGTGGTGTTCTTTGATTGCTTTGCTTACAATCCCGGGTATCTTGTGCAGCACGGCCAGGCTGATGCCCTCCTTTACATGCGATGTTATTACAAGTGTGCTCATGCTGGGCGAGAGATTGTCGTGGGGATTGTCGTGCAAACGGATGTTTTCGGCAAAGAGCCCTGGCTTAGTGAGCTTGCCGACATCATGGAAGTACGCCGATACCCTGGCAAGCAGGGAATTTGCGCCTATTTCGTCTGCGGCTGCCTGGCTCAGGTTTGCTACCACCAGGCTGTGATGGTAGGTTCCCGGCGCTTCTATCGCCAGTCTCTGCAGAAGAGGGTGGCTCAGGTCGGAGAGTTCGAGCAGTGTGATGTTCGTGGTTACCTTGAAAAGACTTTCGAACAGGGGCATGATAAGAAGCGCCAGCAGCGCGGAAAAGAACGCGCTCAGGATGCACGAAGCGGCCATGTGTAGCACAAGCGTGATGTCCGTGGCGCGCCAGTTAAGCGCAGTGAAGCCGAGAACGCACATTATCTCGGCCATGCCTATTACCGAGGCGGTGCGGAATACCTTGGATCGGGTCTTTACTTTGCGGGTGGTGGTCACGGCAATGACCGTAACAATCATGCCTGTGATGAGCAGTGAGAACAGGCTGTTTGCGGTTTGTGGAAAAGTTTGGGCGGACATAAGGGCCATAATCAGTGTGGCCCATACGCCCGCGGCAATAGCGAGAATGCTGTTGAGCATGATTGTAGCCATGAGAGGTGCGATTGCAAAAGGTAGAAGGAACAGGATGACCCCGAAATCAGGGTTGTCGGCAAAACCCCAGAAATACAGGATCATTCTGGCGGGGACCAGAGCAACCAGTAGAATTGAGGCCAGAAGGCCTATTCTGCTGTTGTGATGAAGAGTGTCAGGGGAAGCAATGTATATGAACAAACCTACGGCAAACAGAGTTACCAGGGCAAAAACGCTATGACCCGACAGGACCAGGATTTTGTCAAAAGTCATAGGCAGATCGAGGAAATCTTCGAAACCCGTCAGAAGAATGGCTGCTATCCAGACCACGGCGGCAATAAGGAGGCCAATGGCGGGCTTTTCCTCCGGGGATCTCCGCTGTGGGCGGCGTGTGGATTTTTTCTGCCGCGTGCGTGTCTTTCTTGTCCTTGATTTGGAAACGTCCTGTTTCACTGTGTCTCCCGGGCCTGTCCCTTCGGATCGGGCCAATTTCCGCGCATTTATGTTTAAAACCGAAATGCTACGTTAATCATGGCAAAATGTCACTCGGATTCTCGGGGCTTGCCACGGGAACCGATGGGCGGTAATCTGTAAATATCATGAGCGAATCAGTGTATCTTATTTTTGGTGACGAATATCTCGCGGATACGAAGGGGAAAAATCTTCTGAACAAACTTCTTCCCGGGGACGGAAACCTTCTCCAGTCTGACGTAATTGAAGCAGGGGCGAGCAATTCTGAAGAGGCGCTTAAAGCGATGGCCGACTGCATGGAAGCCATCCGCACCGTAGGATTTTTCCAGAAGAACCGGACAGTATGGCTGAAAGGCGCCACGTTTCTGGCCGACAACAGAGTTGGCAGGACCGCAGCGGTTAAAGAGCGGGTTAATGAACTGGCGCGGATGATAAAAAACGGGGAGACGGAAGACTCCACGCTGGTGGTGACTTCGCCGAAGGTTGACAAGCGTCAGTCTTTTTACAAGGCATGCACGGCGGTCGGCAAAGTGATCGAGTATGAAACTTCGGGGGGGACCACGGCCGGCCGGAAAAATATAATGGATATAGCGGTCCGCGCTGCCCGGAAATACGACCTTGATATGCCTCGGCGCCTGCTGGAGGTGTTTGTTGATCGGGTAGGTTGGGATATCAGGCTCATTGTAGGCGAGATGCAGAAGCTTTCGGTCTACAAGGGCGAGGACCGACATGTTGAGCCGGAGGATATCAAGGAGGTGGTCAGCTCTTCCAGCGAGGCTCTTGGTTGGGATCTTGCTGACACTTTCGGGCGACGTGATCTGGCGAGCGCGGTGCGCGTTCTGCGGCAGCTCATTTTTCAGAGGATCTCGCCGGTGGCTCTGATCATCTGGCTGGAGAAAAGGGTCAAAGATCTTATTGTGTTGAAAGAAGCAGAGGGTAGCGGTTGGGTGTCTGCCGGAGGGCGGAACTACGTCTGGCGTGATATTCCTGAAAAGTTCGACAGGATTCTGGCTGAAGATTTTGACAAAGATCCCAGGAAGATGCATCCGTACAGATTGAAGGTGCTTGCCACGCAGGCGTCGAACTATGCTTTGGGTGAATTGCTCGAATGCAGGGACAGAGTTGAAGAATGCCACACGAGGATGGTCACAACAGGTTTGCCACAGGACACGCTGCTGGAATTGCTTCTTGTCAGGATGATTTCACGTTTCGGCAGATGAAACAGTTTGACTTGCGGTGCGTTCTTTGTACGATTTGAATCCTGATTGCACTAAGCCAACGTAGCTCAGCTGGTAGAGCAGGGCATTCGTAATGCTCAGGTCGTCGGTTCGACCCCGACCGTTGGCTCCAGCCGGGAAGAGGGGGATGTGTGTTCGTGCGTTGGTGCGTTTGTGTGTTCGTGTGTTGGTTGGGAGCGGGTGAGCGGGGAGGGAGATAATATCCAATATCGAACCATTTCATCTCTCTCCGTTCAAAAGCTTCCATCAGCAGACCGGTTAAGCAGGTCGGGTAAGTGTA
>CAYTRK010000251.1:0-3666 GCA_964440205.1 uncultured Victivallaceae bacterium | reverse complement strand
ATTTGAGAC
This sequence comes from uncultured Victivallaceae bacterium, assembly GCA_964440205.1. GTDB lineage: Bacteria > Verrucomicrobiota > Kiritimatiellia > UBA8416 > CAYSRM01 > CAYSRM01. Next base: position 3,657 of record CAYTRK010000251.1, on the reverse strand, counting down.
AGATATCGGGGGCCTTATGAAGTTCACCATTCGGATCGACAAAGAGAAATGCAAGGGGTGCGAAATGTGCATATCCGTCTGTCCCGGAGATGTTCTCACACTGTCAAGCCTGCTGAATTCCCACGGGCAACACTTCGCTGAAGCCAGCAAGCCGGAGAATTGCACCGGATGCAGGCAGTGCGCCCTGGTATGCCCGGACGCGGCAATCGAAATCGAGGGAGAAGACGAATAATATGGATGAACGCGTTCTGATGACAGGAAACGACGCTGTTGGCGAAGCTGCCGTGAGGGCCGGATGCGACTGCTATTTCGGTTATCCGATCACGCCTCAAAACGAGCTTACAGCCTACATGGCAAAGCACATGCCTGAAAACAACCGTGTTTTTATTCAGGCCGAGAGCGAACTCGCAGCCGTCAATATGGTCTTTGGGGCTGCAAGCGCGGGCAAAAGAGCAATGACATCTTCCTCTTCCCCGGGGGTAAGCCTCAAGCAGGAAGGTATTTCGTACCTCGCTGGAGCCCAACTGCCGGCGGTGGTAGTTAATATTCAGCGTGGCGGCCCCGGACTCGGCAACATTGCCCCCTCTCAGGCTGATTACTTCCAGGCAACGAAAGGCGGCGGACACGGCGACTATCACCTGATCGTTCTAGCGCCGGACTCTGTACAGGAAATGCATGATCTGACCATTGAAGCCTTTGTTCTTGCAGACAAATACAGAAACCCTTCGATGATTCTCGCAGACGGCAGGCTGGGACAGATGATGGAACCTCTGGCGCTCTACGACGGCGCCCCGCCCGTTCCCCCTTCAAAACCATGGGCTTTGGATGGCTGCTCGGGCAGAGAACCAAACCTGATCCGTTCCCTTTATTTGGTCGAAGGAGAACTGGAATCCCTGAACATCGAGATTCAGAAGAAGTACGCGAACATAGTTGCCAGCGAGGTCCGCTATGAAGAGAAACAAACCGAAGACTGCGACCTGCTGCTGGTCGCATACGGAACCAGCGCAAGAATCTGCAAGGCCGCAATGACAAACTGCAGGCAACAGGGTATTAAGGCCGGTCTTATGAGACCGGTTTCCCTCTGGCCTTTCCCTTACGAAGATGTGGCGCGAATTGCTGCGCGCGCAAATAATGTTCTGGTCGTGGAAATGAGCGCGGGCCAGATGCTCGAAGACGTAAAGCTTGCAATCAACGGATCCAGGCCGATCCATTTCTTCGGCAGGATGGGCGGGGGAGTCCCCACAACAAAACAGGTTGAACACAAGATCGCTGAGATTGCAGACGGAAAGGCCTCATAAAAAACGGGGATTTCTTATGGCAAAAAAGACAATTTATTCAAGGCCCGACGCATTAAAGGATGTCAGGACCCATTACTGTCCCGGCTGTGGACATGGAATTGTCCACAAGCTGTTGGCAGAAGTTGTGGATGAACTCGGAGTGCGGGAAAAGACCATAGGGCTAGCGCCGGTAGGCTGCTCTGTTCTTGCCTATTTCTACATGAACTTCGACGTGGGTGAGGCCGCTCATGGCAGAACACCCGCGGTTGCAACGGGCATCAAGAGAGCCTTGCCGGACCGGGTCGTGTTCTCTTACCAGGGTGACGGTGATCTTGCGGCAATCGGAACAGCCGAGACGATTCACGCTGCAAACAGGGGCGAAGCGATAACCGTAATATTCATAAATAATGTTGTCTACGGGATGACCGGCGGCCAGATGGCGCCCACTACAATGACAGGTCAGAAAACAACAACATCACCCTGCGGCCGGGATACGGCTACAATGGGCCCGCCAATCAAGGTTTGCGAACTGCTCAATACTCTGGATCAGCCATATCACATTGAGCGAGTGGCCATAGACGGACCCGCAGGCATACGCAAAACCAGAAAAGCGCTAAAGGCTGCATTTGAAGCCCAGACGAAACATAATTCCTACGGGTTCGTAGAGGTCCTTTCGCCCTGCCCCACTTATCAGCGTGTAGCGCCTGTCGATACATTCAGGTTTGTGAAAGAAAAGATGGAGCCGGTTTTTCCTGTGAAGGTATTCCGAAAGGGAGGGGAGATTACCAATGCTTGAAAGATTGCTTGTCGCGGGCGCAGGGGGGCAAGGCATTATCCTGACCGGAAAAATGCTGGCTAACCTGGCAGTAAACAAAGCGCCTCATATCACCTTTTTTCCGGCATACGGGGCAGAAGTTCGGGGCGGCACTTCAAATTGCCAGGTCGTGTTTTCAAGCGACGAGATCGGCTCGCCCGTTTGCGAAGAGTTCGATTCGATGATCATCATGAACCAGGCCAGCCTCGACAGATTCATTTCTCAAGCATTGCCTGGATCACTGGTACTGATAAACAGTTCCATGTGCAACCAACCGTCCTCCCGAGAGGTGGCACAAGTACCCGCAACGGATATTGCCAATAAAATGGGCAATATCAAGGTGGCAAATTTTGTCATCCTCGGAGCGTATCTTTCGAGACGGCCGATCATCGAACCCGGCGAAGTAATAGAGAGGACTCGCGAAATACTTGCAGGGAAACCGAGGGATCTTATCGAGCTTAATCTGAAAGCATTCCAGGCCGGACTTGAAAGCGCGTGAATCATGAAAGATAAAGGCAGGAACAATTCTGCTTCGAGAAGGAGAATGCATCGGCAAAGGAACCTTGCCGCATTCTTGAATCGGCACATGCCTGCATCCATCGCAGCGCTGTTGCTACTGGCCGCAACATCCGCCGACCAGAGTCGCGCCGACCCTATACATTGGGCGGTAAAGAACAATAACGTGGCAAGAGTTGAAGAAATCCTCGACGAGCAGGGACAGGCTGCTTTGGCGGCAAAACTTATTCGCGACGTCACACCGCTGCACATAGCCGCAGCCGCCAACAATGAGGCCCTTACCGGCCTGCTTATAACCCGCGGAGCTGATATTTCAGCGCGCACCGAATCCGGGTTCACGCCGCTCCACTGGGCCGCCGGAAAAGACGCGGTGAAATCAGCCAGAATATTGATAACCATGGGCGCGGACATCAATTGTGCTACTACAAACGGAATCACCCCCACGCATTGGGCAGGCGCGAATAATTCGACCAATATGGTTAAGTTGCTCATCAACGCCGGCGCCGACCTCGGGAAAAGGTCAACCGAAGGGTTTACGCCGCTCCACTGGGCATCTAAAAAAGGCGCGGATGAAGCTGCCGCCTTGCTCGCATACGCGGTGGTTTCGAGGGACATGGTTCGTGATGTGGCGCAAGGCGAAGTCACCGTTGAAGAACTGCGCGAAGCTTCCGCAGACCTGTCCGGCAAAAACGTTCGCAAACCTCGCCCGTTGCTGCCCGAACCGGTGCCCGGCAAGAATCTGGTCGTGCCTATAGGCTTCGGAGAGTCGATTGAGTTGGTCTGGATCAAAAAAAATGCAATATGGGTCGGCAAATACGAAATAACCAATGGTCAGTTCCGACGCTTCAAACCCGGCCATTCAAGCTTGTTCTATGATGATTTTTCACTCAACAGCGCGGACCAGCCGGCCGTATACCTCAGTTGGAATGACGCGGTGAAATTCTGCTCGTGGCTTAACGAGCAGTACCATGACCGACTACCGGAGGGATTCGTCTTTCGTCTACCCTCGGCAGAAGAATGGACTGCATTCGCTCGCTGCGGCACACAGAG
>CAYTRK010000250.1:0-3688 GCA_964440205.1 uncultured Victivallaceae bacterium | reverse complement strand
CTTGGCGAAGCCAACCCCATCGAATGATCGGGGCCACATCCCACACTCTTCCCCCTACCCATCACACTGAGCCGTCTGCATTATCCTGTCGCAAAGCTCCGCAAATCCAATCCCAGCCCGGGCCGCGGCCTTTGGCAAAAGGCTTGTTTCCGTAAAACCCGGTATGGTGTTTATCTCAAGCACATAAAGCGAACCGTCAATACCCATCCGGAAATCCACACGTCCAAACCCTCTGCAACCCATACAACTAAATGCCTTCAGCGCCAGATCCCTGCACGGGTCGGCAATATCGCTCCCTACAGGCGCAGGAACCAGATAGCGGGTTCTTCCCTTAGTATATTTGGCATTGTAGTCATACCAGTCTTCCGGTGCAACAATCTCTATCAACGGCAGTGATTTTTTACCCACAATTCCAACGGTAAGTTCCTTGCCCTCTATGTACTCTTCCACAATTATCCGGTCACCGAAAGAAAACGCGGCGCGAGCCGAAGCATCCCAGTCCTTCTCGTCAAAGACTCTTGACACACCTATGCTGGAACCCTGCGAAACTGGCTTAACAACAACCGGGAGCGGAAGCTTTCTGCTGTCATCCCTGCCCAGCGTCTCGTACCGCGCCGTGGATATACCATTGTCTTTAAAAATTTTCTTGGAGATCTCCTTGTCAAAAGCCGCAGCGCTGGCTTTCGCTCCGGAACCGGTATAAGGAATTCCTATGCCGTCAAGTATTTCCTGAATTTGACCGTCTTCGCCAAATTCTCCGTGAAGCGCAATAAAGAGAGCCTCTGCTTCGCGGGGGAAATCAGGATTCCTGTCGGTCACATCTACAGTCTCAACACAGTATCCCGCCTCGCTAAGGCCCCTGGAAACAGATTCGCCTGAAGAAAGGGATACATCCCTTTCAGAAGACGGACCTCCCATCAGAACAGCCACTTTTTCAAATCTCCTTGTCATCTCCAGCAGACAACCTCCGTTTCCAGCCTGACTTTAAAACGCAACGCAACCTCTTCACGAGCTTTTTCTATTAAAGCAATCACATCCGAGGCGCTTGCGAAAGAAGAAACCATGATAAAATTCGCGTGCCGGGTGGAAAAAGAGGCGCCGCCTACCGAACTGCCCTTCATCCCCGATTCTTCCAGAAGCTTTGCCGCATGCTGACCGGGCGGATTACGGAAAACAGACCCGGCGGAACGCATTCCTTTCATCCATGACCTTTTTTCGGCAATTTCCTTCCTGGCTCTGCTGATTTCCTTTCTTTTGCCTGCACAAAGACTAAAACACGCTTCGATGGCAATCGCGCCTTCCAGAAGAGCACAGTTTCTGTATGAAAAACCGAGTTCCCCTTTCCCTGCCCGGCAAATACGGCCATTATTGTCGCAGTATCTTACCCATTCAACACAGTCTGCAATTTCACCGCCCTGCGCGCCTGCGTTCATGCGCAAAGCGCCGCCGACCGTGCCCGGAATTCCCTCCATAAACTCCATACCAGCCAATTCCTCCGCCTCAAGACTGTCAAGGAGAGCCGCAAGCGTAAGTCCCGCCCCTGCAATTACTGTATTCTCAATCCGCCGCACACGCCTGAACTGCTCGCCGCCAAGCCGGAGAACAACACCGCGCACACCAAGATCCGACACGACCACGTTACTGCCTGCCCCCAACGCTCTCGCCGGGATATTCCTTCCACTGCAAAAGGCAATGAGACTGCTCAAGTCGCTCTCACCGGCAACGTCAACCCAAAGATCCGCACTGCCTCCCACCCCGAGAGTGGTCTTTTTACCCGCCGGCTCGCCTGCACACAATACAGACGCACCGCTCAGTTCAGCGCGCAGCGCTTCGGCCAACTGGCCAAAACTATCCGCGCTCGCTTCAGGACTGGAACTAAAGGCGCGATGTCCCCGCTCAGCGCATTCGCCGGCCCATCCTGCTATTTCCACAATGTCGCCGGCGCCGACCACAAGTAGAATGTCACCGCAGTTCAACGTTGAGACAAGATAGCCCTTGATCTCTTCCAGAGATCGGGCCATCAGACACCTGAGCCCGGGACTGGATCTTCTGAATCGCTCGTACAAATCCGCGATCCTTCCGCCCTGCACAGGTTTCTCCGATGCGGCATACACGGGAGCAAGCACGACTTCATCAACGCCCTCGAAAGCTCCGGGAAAATCGTTGCCAAGCGCCAGGGTTCGCGTATACCGGTGAGGCTGAAAAACCGCCACAATGCGGCGCGAATCAGAACCCCGCGCTCCGGAATCTGACGCGGCCACGGATTTCACAAGCGCGGAGATTTCAGAAGGATGATGCGCGTAGTCGGAAATCACCAGGATGCGCCGGTTATCAACGATCCTTTCGAACCTGCGGGCGGGCAGCTCCAGCCCGCGGGTCGCATCAATAGCTGCGACGACACTAATACCTGTCCATCGGGAAACAGCAAGAGCGGCAAGAAAATTAAGAACATTGTGCGTGCCCGGCACAGGAAGCTCCACACGGCCGGTTTCCCGGCCGCCGCAATAAAGAGTAAATGATGCGTTGAACCCGGAAAAATCCACATCAGCCGCCCTGTAAAACGCGTCTTCCGACAAACCGTAAGATATTGTCCTGTCATGGCTGCCGCATATATCGCGCACATCGGCGCTGTCCGCGCAATACACTACCCGCCGGCATTGCCGGACAAACGAAGTGAAACATTTTCTGAATTCGCCGGAATCCGCAAAGTTTTCCATGTGATCGAATTCCATATTAGTGACAACGCCGATATCAGGAGAATAACGATCCAGTGTCCCGTCGCTTTCATCAGCTTCGGCGACAAAAGCGCGAGCATCGCCGGCAAACCCGGCCACACCCCCCAGAGAAGACGTTTCACCGCCAATACACCAGCTCACCGGAATACCGGCGCTTCGGAGAATTTGAGCCGCAAACGACGCAGTCGTGGTCTTGCCGTGGGTGCCTGCAACCGCAACCGAGCCGGGAGACTTCAGCAGCAACGGCAGAACCTCACCCCTCCTCGCAACAGGTATGCCCGCCGCTTCCGCGCTCTTGACCTCTCCACAATCAACGGAAACCGCGGAACTGCGTATCACTAGATCGGCCCCGCATTGCAAATGTTCAACGCTATGTCCCTCAAAAACCTTTATGCCTTGATTATCCAGCCATCCTGAAAGTTCGTTGAGCTTTACATCACAACCGCTGACCTCAAATCCCGACTTTTTCAGATGAAACGCCAATCCGGCCATACCCACTCCGGAAATCCCGAGCATATGTACTATGCCGTCTCCCTGGCGTAGAAACCGGGAAAGAAACAATGACAAACTCTGATGATCAGTCGGCATGAATATTCAAAAAATAAAACCCTAAGGCGGCCTTTGGCCACAAACACGAGCGAACTCCGCAATGAAAGAGACCGCCATGCACACATTCGATAATAAACATTTCAACAAGAAAACCTGCCGTCGGCACAGGGCCACCGGCTCGCTCACGCTTAAACGGCTTCACACACACGGACTCATCGCCAGGACACCCAGAAGCCAACACTGGAGAATCACCACCAAAGCACAGCAGTTCAAATCCATGCCTATCAAACATCACCAGCATTTTTATACCCAAATTATACAAGAACTTGCTGCATAAACTCATGATATATGGGTCTTCCGCAAAATCTGTGGGTACTGAAAGCATGTAGCTACCCAATAAAAGG
>CAYTRK010000249.1:0-3704 GCA_964440205.1 uncultured Victivallaceae bacterium | reverse complement strand
AGGTAGCAGCGTGAAAAGGGATCACCGAAACAGCAAAGACGATACCCATAACATGAAAGCCTACTCGGCCAAGCTGGACATCATAAAGGTTGACTCCATTCGTGTGCGTCCCTATCAAAGCGGAAACTTCTCATTGGCGGCTGAAATAGCCGTCGGCGCAAAATCAACTTCCAGCCACGTTCATGAGGCGGATGTGGAAATCGAATTATCCCCAGCATTTTCCGGAGGGACCGGTGTTCTCGTTCCCATAACGCTGCAAGGTGCGCATGGTGATCCGAACGACATTCAGAATGCAGTGCTAACAATAGGCGGCACGACAATAGATGGGAATGGTACAGAAAGTGTGAGCTTCACCTCTTCAATGTTGGCTGGAAAACTCAAGTCCAGCAACGTCACGCGTGACTGTACGATCCTGTCGGGCGACGCTTCGGCAACGGTAACGTTTGCTTGGGCCGACGATATACTGTGGGAATCATCTGAAGAGTTCATAGTGATCGACTCGGTGAGCGATGAGACATTGACCCTGGAGATCGCTAGCGATGCGATTGACCAACACAAAATCAAGTTCTACATTGAAGAAGTGGAGTACCTCAATTCCGAGGGCGACATCGAGACGCTGTACAACACGATATCAAATCCTAGCCCGGCGGTGAATGCGTACGCGTACTTTACGCAGAATCCTCAGGTAACCGACGGTAGTGGACAAGTTACCACCAAACTGCACATTCCGGCCACTTGCCCGGAAAACACCTATTCCATCCTAATGGTTGCCTATGACCTCAGCGCCAATGCAGAGCAGTAGAAGGGAGGTGACGATGTGAGAAAGGCCTACTATAAAGGTTCCGGCTTCAAATTTCGGCGGTTCTGGTTTGCTCTGCTGGTCATGCAGATGTTGTGGTGCACCAGCACACGTGCCGATAAAGCGGATCGGAGTACCACGAGTAAGAGGAGAGACTCAAAATCCGATTATCCATTATCCCTGCGAATCGAGGAGGACGGACAGCATTTCTGGCAAAACACCGGCCAGAATGCGCAAGGGAACCCATTCTACTTTTCTGGGCCCCATTACGGGGGCAACAAGTTCGACTGGAAGAAGAACATTAGCGGTGCGCTGTCTAATATCAGGCTTTATATCCGGAAGGGAAATACGACCATAAAATGGTTCGTATTGCAGGGCAACGGAGCGAATTGGACCGACACTGGTTTTGTCGGAGTGCTGCAAAACACGAATCCAGATCAACCGCGCTATTTGGACTCCGGTGGAAATGGCCAGGAGACATATACGGCAATAGTCGTTGCCCAGCATCAAGGAAAGTGGGTGAAATCGAATCCCGTTGATTTCGATGTAAGAAGTCGGATCATCTTCTGGTACGATTCTACTGACAACGAAATTGACAAAGGTATGCCCAATGCGCTGGGTGTGGCAGTGACCCTTGGCTCTACCAGTGACGATGCAGCAAGCGACTCAGAGGTCCTGTTGTGCGTAGGCAACTGGGATACAGCATGGGCGTGTCAGACTGTGCGTGGCGAGTTCCGATCCTATGATCACGGTGGCCCTCTTTACGTGGATGTCAACAACAACGGCGATATGGATCCAGATGATAGAGGGACGTATGCTCATATCAATATTGGTGAGGCTAATGCGAAATATACAGGCTTCAATCAAGCGGGACTAGGTGTCGCAGGCAATCCATGGCCCCCCGGTACTCACATCCCTCAGACTCTCTTTCTTCCGGCTGTGACAGTCCGTCTCAACCATTGTCATACCGCTAGCCGTAGCTGTGGTCACACGGACACGCCGCAGAACCCCTGGCCCTTGGTGGCTCAGATAGATAACCAGAACAGTCCGCGTATTATCGACACCATGAACGTTGTTGGCACTGGCGTGGGAAGCGGCGTCGTGAAGGGCTGGAAAGGTGCGTATACATGGGAATTTGCGTTTCCATTTCAGTATAGTCTGACCTCAGCAACTGGCCAGCCAACACAGGACCAGATTGATCAGCTTGGGGATTTCTTAGAAGGCTTGGTTCCTACAAGCTATGTATCGTTTCAGGCTCAGCACGGGGGTACGGATCAGGGATGGTGCACATACCTTGCTGCCCAAGGGAAGACATGGGCTCAGAATCAGTTTCAGGATACTACCATGAATGTAACTGTAACGGGGAGCCATCAGATGACGGAGAATCCCGATAATGCAACTGAGCATCAACAGGCTTATGACTAGGTGTTCAATGTGCCACCTCTTGCTGTGCGTGCTAACGGTAGGCGCTCTTGCAGGTGCAAAAGACTGTGCTTGCGCATCCGAAGAAACTGTGCGACTTCATGGTGGCGACAAATTCCTCAGCATGACTGTCCTCTTGAAAGGATTCCACGTAGGTTCCAGAGGCGCTGTGGCTTCGATGGGGCAAAGCCTTCGCTATGAGGCTCGTGTGCAGAATATCTCTCCGGATATCATGAGGATTCCCTCTCCCGACAAGTGTTTTGATATCGCGATAACAAAGGCTTCGCCGGACTGGTTTACAAGAGCGGCGGGTGGCCGTGTTCGCAACGTGGCAACGCTGATGCCAAGTGGTGTATTAGAGTTCTCCGGCCAATTGACACTTCTGCACACCAATGTCTGCCACGTGAGAGTCTCGTTCGGGAACAATCGCAAGCAACAGACCAAGCCCGTGATGGTGCCGCATGGCAGGGCCATGGATGGGGTGGCAACGATGGTTACAGGAACAGAAAAGGTGCCGATCAAGAATGTGTGGACCGGGCGAATATCGCTTTCTACAGCACTCCGTACCGACGGTCGGCTCGATGACGACTTGAGGACTCAATACCGCATAGCCATACGAAAAGTGCTGGCGTTTGAACAATCTGCGCAGTCCATAACGAATTTCAATCCAGCGGCTCATGGCAGACTTGCGCTTGATCATTCGAATGTGACCCAACAGAGCGAAGTTCTGGACCTCATACGACAGATGGGCCGCGATGCAAACACGAAGGCAGTGGCTTGGCTATGGGAATGCTTTGACAAGACCGGGAAGAACAGCCCGGCGCACCTTGCCGCTATGATTGAATTGTATTATCTTCTGATTCAGGGAATCGGATGTGAGAACCCGGACAAGTTTTTTGATGTCGCCAAGGCGCACTCCACAAAGCAGGCTATTACGACCAGGCTGTACGCGATGGATGCCGCCGGTTCGTATTGTGTACGAGACCGCTTTGTCTGCACTGCGAAGGGCAACCGTTTCTCAACCCTCGTAACATCGGAGATTCAGGAATCTGCACGAGAAACGTTGAGGGCTCTGACCAGCGATCCCCTGAAAGATATCCGAACAAGGGCCAAGCGGCTGTTGGGTGTCAGTACACCAGAGAAACCCCGAGGAAGACGGAAATACATCAAACCGGCAGACAAAAAGGCTTGGCAACCCGAGTGAAGGTAAGCAGGGGCAGGCATCGAATTGACAGTTAACGTCTTTGATGGAAGGCCCCGCACGCGCCGTCTCCGGCGGCCCCGGTAAAGCTCTGTCGCCCGGCCGCTCTCGCGGCTACTACCCTGCATGCCGCCCCTTACGGGGGGCTACGGGGTCATCCATTAGAGGAGGGGCTACGGCGGGGCTACGGGGTCACGTCTCGACAATCGACATTTATGATTGACAGTGGTGATGCTTGATGGTTTTATGCAACGGCTATGGCAAGACCTTTACGAATAGATG
>CAYTRK010000248.1:2435-3715 GCA_964440205.1 uncultured Victivallaceae bacterium | reverse complement strand
CCCTCCCCCGTCCCACATTCTTCCACGTCGCCGCCCTGTGGCAAGTGGCCACTTGGCGACCCGGTCGCTGACGTGGCCCCTACTCACGCCAACCCCCCGTCCGCCAGCATTTCCGCAAATTTCTCGAACGGCATCACCTCTATCCCGTCCTCTGTCCTCATTTCCGGACCCTCCGGATAAACAACGATGCTTCTTTCCAGCTTCACCGCCCCGGCCAACACACGAAGTCCGCGACACCACTTCTTTGAATACCGTTTCCCGCTTTTCGCCTCAATGCCCATGAGTTGCTTTCCTTTTTTTAACAGGAAATCCACCTCCAACCCCGATTGAGCCTGCCAGTAAAACATTTCGTCACATATTCCGCGATAATCCTTGTAGGCTCTTAATGTCTGCCCCACCAGCCCTTCAAACAAAGCGCCTTTCTCCTCCTCAACCGGTGCATTCAGCGCGCCCTTGACAGCGCGGACAATCCCTGGATCCACCCAGTAAAGCTTGGGAAGTTTCCTCTCCTTCACTCGCGCTTTTGCCTCGTAACCATTCAAGCGAAAACACAGTAATGTATCCTCCAGTATTTCAATGTATCCATTGACAGTGCTCCGGGCGACTGCGGCGTCCCTGGCAATTCCACTTACATTTATTGTTTTAGCATGGCACACTGCGGCAACTGGAAGGAAACGTGAAAAGGCAGGCAAATTTCGAACAACCGCCTCCGCCTGTATTTCCTCTTTCAAATACATCCTCGCATAAGATCGAACCGTGTCTCTCTTATCCTCCTCATTCCCTGAGTCGAAAACCACAGGCAAAGCTCCAAACCGCATAACATCGTGAATATTGTAAGCAGCGCCAATCTCTTCGGGAACAAAAGGATGCATCAGGCGATGCAAAGCTCTACCGGCAAGCAGATTCACACCCGCCTTCTTCAGTTTCCTTGAGCTCGAACCGCAGAGCACGAACTTAAAACCCTTTTCTTCAATAAATCTATGAACCTCATTGAGCAAATTCGGTATTCGCTGGATCTCATCGACCACAACCCATGACCCGGCAGAAACAGCCCTCAGCTCCGCGGCAAAGGCTCCCGGATCAGCCAGATAACGCTGATAGATTTCTTCGTCAAGCAAGTCAATCCGTTTTGCATCCGGAAGATTATGCCGTATCCATGTAGTCTTTCCCGACCCGCGCGGACCAAAAAGAAAAAAGCTCTTGTTACACAAATCTAATAGCCTGGAATAATACATCTGCACACCATGTCGTCATTTTTCCTGATATATTAGCATCCCGCT
>CAYTRK010000248.1:0-2425 GCA_964440205.1 uncultured Victivallaceae bacterium | reverse complement strand
TGAGGAATAAACCACCAATGGGCAGTAAGATGAGTTACAGAAGTTACAAAGGTTACAGGGGTTACAGAAGAAGATTTAAACCGCGAATTACGCTAATCACCCGCCTACGCTCAGGTAGCTTCCGCCTTCGCCAAGCCTACGGCGAGACAAGCCGGCGGGCAGGCGCGAATAATCCAGATTGTGTTGACGAACGCTGTTCCTGCGCCCTTCAACGCACTCTTCTGGATAAGAGACGATAAGTGAAAATGAGCGGTTTCTCTTCTCTGATTCTTATCAGCTTTTTTGAGCCAGAAGCACCATATGAACGCCAAAGTGCCTGCAGAACCAATGCGTCGCCAGACGCTGGAATTCAAGATTTGTCAGACTGCTTTTGGTCTGTGCCTGCATATACGTTGTGTCCCAGAATGCAACCTTGAAGCCGATCCGTTCCAAAGCGAGGGCAAACTGTTCAGGCCGCAATGCGGTAATCATGTCACAATCCGGGTATATTTCGCCATTAAGGTCAGGCTTAATGTGCAGATAAGAAGATCCTCTTACTCTATCTCCCACAAGCCGCATCATACCAAAAACGCATTCAAGTCCTCTTATTCCTTTTCTTTTCTTTTCTTCAAGTGCATATCCAGGGAGAAGTAGTTGGGAACAGAAAGCAGCATGAATCCGCCGCAACGCAGGACCCGCCAGGTTTCCCGCATTAACTCAAGTGGATTCCAGACATGTTCCAGGACTTCAAAACAGTAGACTCCGTCTACGCTTTTATCCTCCACCGGAATGCGATTGTTGCTCATCAGCGAAAATCTGACAGCGCTACTTGTCGACATAGCTCTGGCTTTATCGATCGCTAGCTGCGACACATCGAACGCCTGCACGGAGCATCTTTCCCCAATCGTTCTTGCAACAACTCCGCCGCCACAACCTACCTCAACCCATGTCTCCCCCGGCTGCACCAGCGCTTCCAGCAGTTTAACCTGTGGATGAGAAATTTTGTCTGCGCCGGCCGTCATCGCGTGGTAAGCCGCATTGGAACCATAGAACTCCGCCATTCGGGTTCCCCATTCGCTTTCACAAATTACGGAAGGAAACCAGCGATTTACAAACGACCAAAAACGATTTGCCGAAGACGCCATACAATGTACCTGATGTTGCGATGCCAGCGCTCACGCACGAATATGCTGGAATCATTACGATAAGGCGCTATGAAACCAGCGTAGTCATCGTAATCTTCCTGCTCATTCCAGCAAGCTACTTCCCTTGCCTCGGGACTTGAGCCATACCAGAAGAAACTGCCCCTTTCCCGGGAGAGCGTCTTTTTCAGCGGGCAAACAAGGTGCGTGCCTTTAAGGTTCAGGATCTGAGACTTACGGCGAAAAAGAATGGCGCTGTCATGACTTGTCAACATCCATAGATGGTGATAGAACCCGCAGTACTTAGGATGCTCAATACCGCGAGTCTGTTCGAGCAATCTCGACGGGGAGATTATCAGAACTTTTCTGCAAACCCGGGCCAATTCACGCACTACGCCAACAGGTTCCCTCAGATCTTCCAATGTGTGACTGCATAACCCAAGATCAAAGCGCTTATCCTCAAATGGCCACCTTTCTCCGCTGCATAAATCAAATTGCGTGTAATCCTCCTCCTCCCAAACTCGTTCTCGTACCCCTTGACCCTTTTTCTGGCCATAATGCGCTCCGCCTACTGCTTTCTCTAACTGAAATGAAAAACTCGGCTTAATTCTCTCTGCCCCCTTTTCATCTGACTCACCAGCGCACGAACTCACATACTCGCCGTCGCTATCGCGACTACGCCCCCACGCATTATCCCGCAACCTTTCCGCCGAAAACGGCATTGCATCAAGGATGTGATCCGCGCCAATCCACGGCGCTGCACCTCCTCCAACATCAAGGACTGAACCAGTAGCGTTATCCAGAACTTTCAGCGCCGCATCAGGTACCCATGGATTCGAATACGTTTTCATCGCCTGCACCTTTCCGCCTGATTCAAGTCATCAACAAGAGACAAGACTCGACTTACAACATCGACAACGTCTATATCTTCCATGCATTTGTTCTTAGCGAATCTGCATTCCCCCCTGCATCCTCCACAATCCACATCTGAACGTATCATCGCATGCCTGTCCGGGTTCCCCCACGGAACCCACCGATCCCCGTCGCCGCCCCACATGATCACGAGACTTGGCGTGTCGACCACAATAGCCGCATGTAACCCGAACGTGTCATTCCCTACGCAAAGATCACATTCTTCAATAACCGCCATAGATTCAAATATACTCAACCCCCCGCATAAGTTCACGATTTTTGGTTCTTGGTCCTTAGTCCTTAGTCCTTGGTCCTTTGTCCTTGGTCTACCGTCTGCGGTCTGAAGTCTTCCGCCCCCCGCTTCCCTCTTCCCCCTCCCACGTCCCACGTCC
>CAYTRK010000247.1:0-3729 GCA_964440205.1 uncultured Victivallaceae bacterium | reverse complement strand
AACAAGGCAAAAGCCCTCTTTATCTGCTTCCTCTCTCCTGCGTCGATGCCAGCACGCCTCAATCCGACAAGATTTACACCCCCAACTATGTTAAGCGAAACCGGCCTGACAGTCATAAATGGCGGCACATCTTTATTCACAGCGCTGTTTCCGCCCAGCATCGCAAGTCTCCCTATCCTTACAAACTGATGCACCGACACATTCCCGCTCAGGAAAGCGCCGCCTCCCACCTCAACATAGCCCGCGAGGAGAACGCCATTTGCCAACACAACCCTGTTGCCAAGCTTTACATTGTGAGCACAATGCGAAAAGCCCATGAGGAAACACTCATTGCCAATTTTCGTTACGGTGCCGGGCTTTGTGCCCCTGTGGACAGTAACCCCTTCTCTTATAATGCATCCGGATCCGATCTCTACGGCGCTGTCACCGCCTTCAAACCCGATGTCCTGAGGAATATCTCCGATCACACAGCCTGCGTGCAGGCTGCATCCGGCCCCGAGTCTGACTTTTCCCTTCAGGCTGCATCTTTCAGCGATACTGCATCCTTCGCCTATAACCGCATTCTCTGAAATACGGCAGAACGGTCCGATCGAAACATCGTTTCCCAGCTCGGCGCCTTTTTCAACTATTGCTGTCTCATGTATCGTTGATCCCATTATCAAATGTCCTTACTTGATTCTGCACCACAGACGAAATCAGAAACTGACAAGCCCTTCCTCGCGAATGCTGACAAAATCCGTTTCCCGCCCTTCGACTGCCGGGCCGATTACAACGTGGTCAAGAACTTTCATATCCATTACTTCCCCCGCCTTGACAAGTTGTCGCGTAATGCGAAGGTCTTCAGCCGAAGGCGCCGGATCTCCCGACGGATGGTTATGCGCAATTATTACCGCTGCGGCAGACGCTCCTACCGCCGGGCGAAAAACCTCCCTGGGATGAACCAGGCTTGCGTTGACAAGTCCCCTTGTAATATCCACCGGTCGGCCGATTACACAATTCCTCGTATCCAGCAACACAGCCCAGAACACCTCGTTTTCCAGCGTACGCACATGAGGTCTGAGCAGTCCGGCAACATCTTCCGGCGACTTGACCTTGCAGCGTTCCGGCGTAGATTCATCCATCAAACGCTTCCCGATCTCCAGCGCTGCCAGCAATACCTGAACCTTAACCTTCCCAAGGCCTTTCGTTCGCCGGCATATTTCGTCAGGCGAAGCCTGGGCCAGCGCCGTCAGCGATCCGAACTCAGAAATTAACCCGCGGGCCAGATCAACCACGTTGGCCCCGGATACGCCGCTTCGCAATATTATGGCAAGCAGAACATCGTCTGACACGTTCGCAACGCCAACGCGCTCCATCTGTTCGCGCGGGCGCATACGCTCAGGCATATCACACACCCTGCCAGATGTCCTCTCTACAGAATAATCGACCTTACCCATCAATCCCTCCCAATATCCGTCAACGGCCATCCGCCAATGGTTATCGGCGATTACCGCCATTTCCGGAATAATTCATCCGAAACCACTCTCACCTGAATTCCATTCGAGCCGGGCCGTATTCCAACCATTTCTGTGCAACTTCCGCGGCTATCTCCCGTTCGCTCCTGCCGCGGGAGGCATTCACCCATTCAACTCTGAGCTGGCGTCTGAACCATGTCATCTGTCTTTTCGCAAGCTGTCTGGTACGAACCGCCGTTCTTGCTTTCGCGTCATCAATAGACAGGCGTCCGGCAATACACTCGACAGCTTCGCGGTATCCGATCGCCTTTCCGGCTGTATCCGAAAAACCCCCAAAGTCTTTAATTATCTGCTTGGTCTCTTCAATAAGTCCCTGAGAATACATCTGTTCGACTCTGCGCTCAATTCTTCTTTTTCTCTCCTCAACATCGGTCCAAAGACCCACCAAAACATTACCGGCCTGGCGTCCTTCGCTACATGCATCGGCTCCCCGCCACTTCCCGGCTGGCGGCTCAGCCCCCACTTCAACAAGTTCCAGCGCCCTGATCAGGCGTCTCGGATTAGAAGGGTCGTCGAGATGAGACAATGTTGAAGGACTCCGCTTCTTCAATTCTCTGCGAAGTCCATCGACACCGTACTCCCGATGGAATTCGTTCCAGAAACGGCGGCGTTCCTGATCAACCTCCGGAAGAGGTTCGATTCCTTCAGTCAGAGCCTTGACATAAAGCCCTGTGCCCCCCGCAACTATCAGAGTTTTTTTCGGACAAAGGGAATTCACATCTCGCAGATAATCGCCCACACTGAATTCTTTCGAAGGTTCAGCAAGATCAAGTCCGTAATAATCAACATTGCGCCGCTGCTCCATGACGGGCTTAGCGGTCCCGACATCCATATGCCGGTAAACCGCCATGGAGTCCGCAGACAGGACACCAAAACCGCAGGAAACAGCAAGCAGATGGGCAATCGAAGTCTTGCCCGTAGCAGTCGGACCAACCAGAAAATAGCCGCTCCCGCAACGAGTTTGCCGGATCATTGCGCGAAGTCGTTCGATATCAGCCATTGCTATCGGCTGAACAATCTTTTTCTCCCGGGGCTTCGGCTTCATGAACTGAAGTCCTTATCTGAAGTATTATATAGATTCCCACTCCCACGCATATTGCACTGTCGGCAATATTGAATGCAGGAAAGTGGCTTTGTCGCCAGTAGAAATCCAGGAAATCAATTACGTAACCCAGCTTGATTCTATCGATGAGATTGCCGACGATTCCACCGCCTAGTAACCCGAGCGCTACCCGGCTCCATTTGCTGTCGGTGTAAAGAGATCTTCTGAAAAGTACCAGAATCCCGATCATGATCAGGGACAAAAACACCAGCCAGTTATTGAAACCAGAGAACATGCCCCACGCAGCGCCAGTGTTTTTAACGTACCGGAATTGGAACAATCCCGGTATAACCACAATCTTGCCTCCGGCCGGAAAATTCCAGAAAAATATGAATTTAGTGACCTGATCGGCAACTGCTACAGCAAAACTAATCAGAAGCGTAAGCATTCAGGGTTTGCCTCGGTACTCCACGGAAAATTTCACCTGAGCGGAGGACCGCTCCTCATCCGCTCCTGCTTTTCCTGCTCAGACTTGCAGTCAATGCATAGACGCGTGAACGGCAAAGCCTTGAGCCGTGGCCTTTCTATTGAACCCTTGCATGCTTCGCACACACCGTATTGGCCTTCGTCCATTCTTCGTAGCGCCTCATCAATTTCAAACAAAGAGTCTTCCTCGGAACTGGCCAGTTTAAGTGCAAACTGCCGATCAAAAGCATCGGTCCCGTCTTCTTCGAGATTAACCCAGTCCGGACTCTCCAGCGATGCTCCCTGCAATGCGGCAACCTGGCCGGTCAGTCTGTCGCGCAATGCCAGAAGTAAACGCCGCAAATCTTCGAGTTCTTTCTTCCGCAGACTTTTCCGGCCCCGCTTGCCTCTGTCAGTGCGGCCACTGGCACTTGTCGGCGCAACCCCTGCCACTGCCGCACCCGGCGCTTTACCGGCTGCGCCTTTGCGCCTGGCTGTTTTTTTCCTGCCAGCGCTCTTCTTTCCGCCTGTCTTCTTTTTACCTGCGGTCTTCTTCTTCCCGGCTGCCTTCTTCTTTGCAGAGCCCTTCTTTCCTGCGGCTTTCTTTACCCCGGCGCGTTTTGTTCCGCTGGTTTTTTTCTTAGCAGCTTTCTTCCTGCCGCCCTTGCTTGTTTTCTTCATGGCACTCAATTCTCTCTCCTTCTGCTC
>CAYTRK010000246.1:0-3729 GCA_964440205.1 uncultured Victivallaceae bacterium | reverse complement strand
CCGCAGAAGTTCTCGACATCCCCGTCGCCTGACGCAAGAACGTGCTTAACCAGAGAAGCCGCAAGCAAATGCGGCAAATGACTCGTCCTGGCCAGCAACTCATCATGGCGGTCCGCAGACATAACACAAACGCGAGCGCCAAATTTCGACCACATGTCAGTGACAACAGCCGTATGTTCCCCGCCACCCTCCGTAACCACAACCATGGCGCCATCAAAAAGATCGCCCGTCGCAGCAGAAAGACCAGTCTTCTCCGAGCCGGCAATCGGATGACTCCCCACAAAAACCGCTCCCGTTCCTTCCAACACACCACCCATCTGCCGCTCAAGTTCTTTCTTCGTGCTGCCAACATCGGTTACAATACTACCCTCAGCAAATCCAGACAAACACTCCGCCGCAAGATTCGGGATTGCCAGAACCGGCACACAGAAAACAACCATTTCGGCGGAATGTATGGCCTCCACAGGTTCCGAGTATGCTTCATCCACAACACCAGTCTCCAGCGCAAGCTCCCGGCTCTCCTCCCGGCGCGCGTAACCCGCAACAACTTCAGCCACCCCGGCTTTCCTTGCAGCAAGCCCTATCGATCCGCCCATCAATCCCAACCCCATTATCGCCAACTTCTTCATAAATCTCCAGTACGGGCAAGACCTGTCTCGCCCTATCCCCTTCCCCAGCACAGCCAGACCTCGCGCCTGCCCCTCTTCTCTCCCTGTTTAAGCTTTTGCTTTCCCTGTTTCAGTTTTGCCCCTGCAACACATCCTCCAGGGCCGCAAGACACTTATCGTTTTCCTCGCTAGTGCCTATAGTGATCCGTATATGCTCCGGCAGACCATATCCGTCCATGGGCCTTACAATCACACCCTTCCTCTGCATCTGCTCGAAAATCCTCCTGCCCTCACCCACCCTGACAAGAACAAAGTTCGCGTGCGAAGGCACATATTCCAGACCCAGCTCCGTGAATCTGTCGGTCATAAACGAAAACCCCTCTCTAACCATCCGCCTGGTCCTCGAAACATGCTCCCCGTCTTCAAGAGCGGCCACGCCTGCAGCCATCGCCATTGCATTCACATTAAATGGCTGCCTGACCCTGTTCATGAGCCCTATGCATTCTGGCGGAGCAATCGCATAGCCCAACCGCAGACCAGCCAGCCCGTAAGCTTTGGAGAAGGTCCGAAGAACTATAACATTCCTGCCTTCCTTCACAAACTGCAGCGTGTCAGGGCGTTCCTCCGGTTCCACCAACTCAATGTAGGCCTCGTCAAAACATATAATTACATTGCGGGGTATCCTCTCCATAAACCTGCAAATCGCGTCAGATTCCAGAAAAGTCCCGGTAGGATTGTTCGGATTGCTCACAAAAACAATTCGAGTATTATCCTCAATTTGTTCAGCCATAGACTCCAGATCATGCCCGAAATCCCTCGCAGGCACCTCGTGATAAATCGACCCGAACATGGCAGCAACCATCCGGTAAACTACAAAAGCATATTGAGAGGCAACAACGGAAGAGGAACCGCCAAGAAAAACGTGACCAATGAATTCCAGAATTTCGTTGCTGCCGTTTCCCGGAAGAACCATATCCAAATCAACTCCGCACGCCTCGGCAATTGCCCGCCTGAGATAATACGCTCCCCCGTCAGGATACTTGTTCATGGCCCCGGCCATAACCCTCATCTCCTCCACAGCCTTCGAAGACGGACCAAGAGAGTTCTCGTTCGACGCAAGTTTCGCTATGCTCAGGACATCTTCAAAACCCAGGTCTCTGGCAACTTCTTCAACCGGACGGCCAGGCTCGTATACCGGAAGCTCGCTTATCCCCGGCCTGGCCAATCGTTCAAAATCAGACATACACTCAACCCTCCCGGTTTTCGGACTTCTGCAGATCCAGACACGCCGAAATTATTGACTGGTAGACCGATTCAACGGTTTCGTCAGTCAAGGGCCCGCGATTAAGATCACGTATTCGCCTCAGAACATCGTCTTCCCTGGCGTTATCCTGTAACCCCCGCCCGCTGGCCCGCTTTTCTTTACCTACCTCAAGGGCAACCCTCGCCCTCTCAGATAAAAGCTCAACAATACGTTCATCAATGCGGTCTATCTCAAGACGTTTCTCTCTCAGGCTCATCACCTTCCTCCACTTCCGCCTCGGCGCTCTCGGCTTCGGCGCTCTCAGCCTCATCAGCGACTGCTGTTTCATCGGCCTGACTTCGCTCTGGCTCCTTCTTCGAAAAATCGTCTTCAACTTTCAGCATAGGCTGGATATCTTCAAGCTCCTTAATGCTCTTCAGCCCGAAATGCTGCAGAAAGCGTTGAGTGGTGCCATAAAGAAACGGCTTCCCGGGTAATTCACTTCTGCCTACAATTTTAACAAGCTGAAATTCCAGCAGATTCCTGACCACATGATCAACACTCACTCCGCGGATACGCTCTATCTCGCCCCTCGTGATAGGCTGCCTGTATGCGATTATCGCAAGAGTCTCAAGAGCCGGCTGAGACAACCGCTGGCTGTTGCCCTGCTTCAACATCTGTTTTAACCATTTGCCGCAAAAAGGATCGGTCTCAAACCTGAATCCTCCGGCAACTTCAATCAGGTGGAAACCAGCGACAGATTCCTTAACCTCTGCCTGCAACTGTTCCACGATCTTCCGCAGTTCCCCCTCGGATACCGCCGGCGTCTTCGCATTATCCGGCCCCGAAGACTCGTCGTCCCCGCCGTCTTCGCTTCCGGAAGCCTTTTCCGCACTCTCAACTTCCTTCAGACATTTCCGGATCTCCGAGAGTTTCAAAGGTCCGCTAGATGCAAATATCATCGATCCCACTATCCGCTTGAGATCAGCGCTTTCTTCTGCCATGAACCGCCTCCTCGCACCGCGCAACACATCGTGACATTATTCCGTCTCAGTCAGCAAATGTTCGCCACTATCAGTTTCTTCAGTTCCGTGAATCACAATCTCCCCAAACTGTTCCTCCTGCGCCACTCCTATCTGCCTTAATCTTATAAGTTCAAGCAACGCCAGAAAAGTGCAGATTATCTCGTGCCGTGAAGCCCCAGGCCCGAAAAGGCGGGAAAACCTGGCCCTCCGACTGCGCTTTATCAACCCCAGCACATAATCAATCTTGTCGGCCACAGTAAACCGATCTTCATAAATATCACCGAAATCGTCTTCCGGAGCATTCCGCAACACTTCGCGGAAAGCGGATATCAGATCAAAAATGCTTACATCCTGCAACGCTGTTCCGGGATCCTCAGGCTCATAAGCAACATGAGCCCCGGCCGCCGCAAAAACACCGTCACGAAGCTCCTCCTTCTCGTGAAGACTGTTGGCGGCGTCTTTGAACTTTTTGTACTCGACCAGCTGCCTTACCAGATCCCACCTTGGATCCTCCTCTTCCTCCTCAGCTTCAGGACGATCCTCAACAGGCAACAACATCCGGCTCTTGATCATCATAAGAGTGGCCGCCATCACTATGAACTCACCTGCAATATTCAAGTCAAGCATCTCCATTAACTTGAGATACTCCATGTATTGATTGGTGATACGCCCGATGGGTATGTCATAGACGTCGACCTCTTCCTTCTTTATCAAATAAAGAAGAAGATCAAGCGGCCCCTCAAAAACCTCTAGCTCAACTTTGTATTGCTCCGTCATACTCCCTTTCTCTCTTATCTCTCCCCCTCCCCCTCCCCTTCATCATTGAACATTCCGTATTGGATATTGGATATTC
>CAYTRK010000245.1:0-3733 GCA_964440205.1 uncultured Victivallaceae bacterium | reverse complement strand
CTTAGCGTTCTTAGCGGCTTGAGCGTAGCGGGCGTGAGACACTCTTCTCTTTCTCACGCAAAAAGGGGGAAGGCGTAAGAGTATGCGGACCATTTGTTCGATACTTGCTCAGTAAATGCATTGCAATTGACAGCGCTCAGAGACTCATATAAATATATCACTGTAATCCCACGGAATAATGAAATAATGAAACGTTGAAATGTTTAAGAGTGTCGGGCAAGTGTATCCGAGACAGATAAAAGAGATAGTAGCCTAGCCTGCATGGAAGCCATGCATCTGCTGCCGGCATTCAGTGGCTGCCGGCACATAGAAGGATGGGATTTAATCGGTTTTCTATGAAACAACTGATACTCAAAAACAGATCATTCCTGATTGCTTTGCTTCATCTCCTTCTGGCAACAGACAGTTATCTTCTGGCATATATGTTGAGGTTTGAGGGGAACATCCCCCCGCAGCAACACCATATGATGCTCAAAACCCTGCCTGTTCTTCTGGCGTTTCGCTATCTGACACTCTGGCGATATAGTCTGTTCCAGGGGCTTTGGCGCTATGTCAGCATGGATGACGTTTTCAGAATTGTTAAGGCATGCACCGCTGGAAGCGTGGCTTTCTTGGTTTACATAGCGCTGGTTTTTCACATGCAGGGTTTCCCAAGGTCGGTTTTGGTCATTGACTGGGTTCTATCCATTTGCGCTTTCAGCGGCGTAAGATTTGTAACAAGATTCCTGCGTGAGCAGTACAAGTCCAAACACATTGCCGAGCAAGAGAAAAAAAGAATTCTTATCGCCGGAGCCGGCGACGCGGGCGAACTTGCGCTAAGAGAGATAGAACGCGAAGGCAAAGCAACTTATCAGGTAATGGCGCTTGTTGATGACAATGAATCAAAGCAGGGCATGATGTTGCACGGCTGCAAGGTGAAAGGACGCATACGCGACATTCCGAAGCTGGTATCCAAATATGATATTAATCAGGTTCTTATCGCCATGCCTTCGGCAACCAGGCCAACAATCCGGAATATTGTCAATTCATGCCCGAACAACCCGGTTAAATTCAGAATACTCCCCGCTATGCGGGATCTGATAACAGGCGAACAGAAGATACAGGAAATCCGTGATGTGGCGCTGGAGGATCTTCTTGGACGGCCGCCTGTTCGCACTGACGGAGAGTATGTCCGTAAAGCAATCAAAAACAAGTGTGTGCTGATTACCGGCGCTGGTGGTTCTATAGGTTCTGAAATAGTAAGACAGGTTACGGCCTATGGACCGAGGAAAGTCATATTGATGGATTGCGCAGAGACTCCACTTTTCAATATCGAGCAGGAAATAAGAGCAAGGATGCCCGATTGTGAATATGTTTCTTTCCTTGGAGACATTAAGCACGAGGATACACTGAATATGGTCTTTGCCGAGCATGTTCCGGATGATGTCTACCATGCAGCGGCATATAAACATGTGCCATTGATGGAAGACCATGCCAGTGAAGCAATTTTGAACAATATAAGGGGCACGCGCCTGCTTGCAGAGACTGCCGCGCGACATGGGACCAAGCGCTTTGTGGTTATTTCCACCGACAAGGCGGTCAACCCTTCAAGTATCATGGGAGCAACAAAGCGTTGCGCCGAATTGCTGATATTGTCGCTGGAGAATAGTAACACGAAGTTCAGCGCCGTAAGGTTCGGAAACGTCCTTGGCAGCAACGGCAGCGTAGTTGAGGTTTTCAAGCAACAGATAGCGAACGGGGGGCCGGTTACCGTGACACACCCTGAGATGACCCGCTATTTCATGACCATTCCGGAGGCAGTCGATCTTGTTCTGCATGCGGGTGTGATGGCAGAGAAAAGAGAGTTGTTCGTATTGCAGATGGGAGAATCGGTCAGGATAATTGATCTGGCTCAAACATTGATCGAGCTGTCCGGCATGGAACCGGAAAAAGATATCAGAATAGAGCTGACCGCGCCGAGAGCCGGAGAAAAACTTCACGAAGAGCTTGCCTCCAAACAGGAAAATCTGGAGCCATCGGATATTCCAGGCATACTTGTTTTAAAGAATAACGCCATGCTACACATGGCAAGCCAGGAATATAGAGAAGCGATAATCGATTTGGAACAAACAGCGTTGAGCAGGGATAATAAGGCGACAGCAGACAAACTGTGGAACATTATCCGAAAATATGGCGGATAATTTTGGCTCCTCCGCAGAATCTGTGGGTAGAAAATGGTATCCGCGCGAGCTAGACCCCATCCGAAAAGGGTCGGAGGACAAGAAGACGAGCAAAAGCGGAGAAAAACGTACTCGTATACCTGCTCGTACACGCGAATAGTAGCGAGCGGTTAAGTGAGTCGGGTAAAGAAAAATGCGGCAAACTCGGCGCGTGAATAGGTTAGCCCGCATATCTCACAGAATTTCGTAGCGAGAGCGTGGAGAGCGCTGCTGCGGGGGTGCAAATTGGTGAAACGCCGGAGCAGCCGTATAGACATACTGCAATCTGGCGTTTTGTCAATTCGTGCCGTCGCAGTAGCGCTATCCGCGCTCGCAGCAGGAATTCTGTGAGATATGCGGGTTAGACTAAAGTTGTTTTTTTATTGAACTTTAAAGGACGCATAACGCAAAGTAGCCTTCTTCAAATCAGGCTTTGTAAAAATGGGATAACGTTTAATATGATATATAAACTATGCAAGACACTATCAGCAGCCCTTGCCGTAACGGCAATCGCGGGATGCGCAGCTCTTTATCAGGATAGACCGGAGACAGTATCAGCAAAGTATAACCTGACTAATGGAAACGACTGGAAAGCCACACTTGTCAACAGCAAGCTGCGTGTAACCACTTCAGCAGGCGATGTAAGGCTGTGGTTAAGCGATATTGAATCCATTGAACCGCGTGCCCGCAAAAAGGGGCATAAAATCACCACCACGCACGGCGACGTGTGGACCGTGGAAGACGTAAAAGGGGAAACTTTTTATTCCTACAGCGAGGAGCAGGCGGATCTCTTCAAAAGTTATTACAATTCCGTACTACTAAAGTCAATTAACACTCGGCGCTGGCGCCAACTCGGACATTCCCTGATCGTATTAAATAATGGTGATAGAGTCTTCGCAGATGCTTCCGAACTGAACTTCAGTGTGACCAACAAGTCAGGAAAATGGGTTCTGCCGGCAGGAGCATTAAAGGCAGCGCGCGTCCGAAAGACTGAAGGCACCGTCACCAATATAAGCCTCCTGGCAGTTTTTCCCTCCGGCCATGTCGAAGAATATAACATTGCTGAAAGTGACCGCGATTTCAGCGCCAGGGACACTTTCGGCAACAGTCTTGAATTCAAGTACAACGATGTAAGCCATATAATCGGGATGATTCGAAAAAAAGGCAAAAAAACAGATGTGCGGAAAGATCAACTGCCGCGGGAAGATTTAATTCAGAAAGCTCAGAAAGCAAAGGTTATTTATGAACCAAGTCAATACAGACAAATTGAATACGAGCCCTTTTCAATAGAAATAAAGACAGATCAGGGAAAACTATTGCTGCCCTCATCTGTTATACGACAAATCGTTTGCAATCCTTCACTGGGAAAACCATATATCTCAACCGTTTACGGAGAGAAGTTCTATGGATCATTCAATCTCACGGGCATAAAACCGTATTTGCCAAAAACAAAGTCATTATCAACTTCGCCAGTGCGCAAACCAGACATGGTGTCATTCAACAATCCAGTCGCCACACGCCCCCCCTCGTGGTGT
>CAYTRK010000244.1:0-3746 GCA_964440205.1 uncultured Victivallaceae bacterium | reverse complement strand
CTCTAACATGTGCCTTTTATTGGGTAGCTACATGCTTTCAGTACCCACAGATTTTGCGGAAGACCCCAAAATTTCTTACGGAGAGCCTTTGAATATGTTTACAGGAATCATTGAAAAGACAGGAACAATAGAGGCAACTGATGTCTCGGGACAGCCATGCAGTATAGCAATACGACACGATCCATTTGATCGGCCTCTCTGTCCCGGCGAGAGTGTCTGCGTTGACGGCGTTTGCCTTACAGTGACTGACATACAAGACGGTCTTTTCAAATGTAATGTCCTTGAGGAGACCCTGAACAGAACGAGTCTGAAAAACGTCCGGCACGGGCGCCGCGTTAACCTTGAAAGAGCTGTTCCAGCCGACGGCAGATTCGGGGGACACTTCGTTTCCGGCCACGTGGACTGTGTTTCGCCGGTTCGCACTGTCGCAGGGGAGGGCGGCGACAGAGTGGTTACAGTGGCTCCGGGCTCCGATTTTATGGAAGGGATAGTCGATAAGGGATCAGTGGCTTTGAATGGCGTGAGTCTCACGGTTTGCGACGCTGGTTCAGAGACTTTTGCGGTGAAGATCATACCTTTTACGATGTCTCACACGAATCTTGGAGATCTGGAAGCAGGCAGCGAAGTCAACATCGAGTTTGACATGATAGGCAAATATGTGCGTCGCACACTTGAAAAAGGCACGAGTGATGTCACGGAGGAAAAACTTCGAAATGCAGGTTTTATTTTGTAGCAACTGTTTGACACGAGCGCGCCGCTCGTATACTGTTATGATTTTCAATCAATAAACAAGGGGTGCAAGTGGATGTAGTTGACCAACTTCTCAGCGTTCAGGAAAAAGACGTCGAAATCAGACAGATGGAAAAGGAACAGAAGGACATTCCTGCGCGCAAACAAGCCGAGGAGGAACGCCTTTCCGAGCACAAAGCCCAGATTGACGCAGCCCGGAATCTTCTGAAACAGAAACAGGCCGTGGTCGACGACCTTGAGCTTCAAAGCAACAGTTGCAGAGAGCAGATCCAGAAGCTGAAAAAACAGCAGCTGGATATCAAGACCAACAAAGAATACCGCGCCATGTCTGCGGAGATACAGGGCCAGGAGGACAGGATTTCCGATATAGAAGACAGGCAACTAGTTGCAATGGAAGACGTTGAAAAAGCTAAGACTGAAATTCAAAACAGGAAATCCGCGCTTTCCGAAGAGGAAGCTGTCCTTGCGGAAGACTTGAAGGAACTTGATTCCCGCGCCGCCGAAATAGAAACCCGTTTGCAGTCCGCGAGGCAGGAACGTGAGGAACTGGCCAGGGATATTGATCGGGACTGGCTTCAGCAGTACGAATCTATCATGCGGAGCAAAGATCGCGCTCTGGTCCTGTTGAAGGACAGAGTTTGCGGTGGTTGTCACATGAAGCTTCCCACCTATATACGGCATGACGCCAAAAAAAGGCAGGGCATGGTGGCTTGCGATTTCTGTGGCAGATTGTTATATTAGAGTCTTGAGGGGATGGATCGGTCGCTCTGGAATCTCTAAATGATTTCCGGGGAGGAAAGTCCGGACTTCACAGGGCAGGACGCCCCGCGAAATGCGGGGAGTTCCTCATTCAAGTGGGGAATATGGAAAGTGCCGCAGAAAGCAGACCGCCCCGCACAGAAATGGAACCGGAATCCAGTTCTCGGTTTAATTTGTGTGCGGGGCAAGGGTGAAAGGGTGGTGTAAGAGACCACCGGGAACGCTGCAAGGCGTTTCGCATGGCAAACCCCGTCCGAAGCAAGGTCGAATAGAGGACCCAAAAGGTGCGCCCGCCTTGTTGAATACTTTCAGTATTCAAGGTCCCGGGTAGACCGCTCAGATAAATGACCGAACGCCGCATGTGCGGTGTTACAGAATCCGGCTTATGAAATCCGCTCAACAATTTGAGATTGCTGCAACTGTTTTTTTCAGGACAGCAGTCTATTGAAGAGGTTCGTATTTTGATGAAAAATTCCCTGTTTGATGTGTCATCGACCAGGATACTGTTCAAACTGGCGTGGTTGGCGCTAATTGTTGCCTGTGGGCTGGCGGCATGGATTGTGGCCGAATACTTTGCTATGCCGGCAGTCTCTAAAACGGGTTCTTCTGAAGAGACCGTTGCAACCTTATATCCGTTGCCCGCACCTTCAATTGAGACAGGATTTGACTGGTCCGTGTTCCGTAAAATGGAAGCGGCATCGTCAGATTCGGAAAAGTCAGACCTTGCCTCCAGATTTGACCTTGTAGGGACCTATTTTGTATATGACGAGGTCATGAACAACAGAATACGAAAAGCTATTGTTGATGACCTTCAGAGCGAAACTCAGCATGTTGTCGGCGAAAAAGACATGCTTGCAGATGGAATTCTTGTCAAGAGCATCTTCCGTGAAAGAATAATACTGCAGCAGGACGGGAATAAAGCGGAATTGTGGCTCAGTTTTGCGGGAAAGGGCCGGGAAGAGACCGCAGGCGGTGAAGATTCCGGGGTCGACGGGGACAATCGCTTTGGCGCGGAACAACTTGGAAAGAGCCGATGGGCGTTCGATAGAAGCGCCTTGCTTGATTATTACCAGGAACTTAGGGACCGGCCCGAACGCCTTGTACAGGTTTTTGACTCCTTTGACCCATTGTACAGCCAGTCGGGCGACATAACAGGCTATGAAATTGGAATTGAGGGTGAAGAAGAGCTTTTTGAAGCCGCGGGGCTGAGAAATGGCGATGTAGTGCGGGAAGTCAACTCAATGAAAATGAGCAGCCGCCGGCGAGCGGAATTCTTCATCCACGAATTTGCGAAGGGCCGGGCAAATGCATTCGTGATTGAAATTGAGCGGGACGGCAAAGAACAACGCATGGTTTACCGCGTTAAATAAGATTCGTTCGTTGCGACTCCTGCTATTTGCGCCCGAACTTATCTTCGTAGCCCTTCAGCAGTCAAAGACCCCGAAACACAATATATTGTGCTATCTGCACCACATGAGTAGACATAAGATATATTATGCGACGTGCTTTGTTTTGTCAAGTTGGTCGGGTAAGTGTGTGCGAGTACGTTCTTTTTTGGCTTTGCCCGTCTTCTTGCCTTCCGAGCCTTTTTGGATGGGGTCAAGCTAGCGAATGAAGCCCCATCGCGAGGAAAACGGCCAGTAAACCATGACTGCCGGTCCAACCGTGTTCTTCTCCGGCACTGTGCCCCAGTAGCGTCCGTCCTTACTGTTACCCGAGTTATCGCCGAGAACAAAAAAACGATGTTCCGGAATATACGCAGTCTGACCGTATCTCTCAAGAAAGAGATTGTAGATTGCGCGTGCTTCTTTTCTCGGCAACACATAGTCAGTATTTGCGATTTCAGGGGTATTCGTCGGCGAATGTCCGTTGATAAGTATGTCCGGCGGAGCCAGCGTCACGTATTCTTTGGGCAACCCAACCAGCCGCTTGATATAATGAGTGCCCGGAATCAATCCTTCAATTCCCCCGGTTCTGAAGACGATAACCTGCCCCCTATCCGGCTCAGTGAATTTCCAGCGCATCTTATCGACGAAAACATGATCGCCCTGGGTGACAATTCCGGCCCATAATACCGTCCCTGCCGGGACGCGCTCGCCGGGATAATGAGAAAGCTCGCGCCGGTGTACTGCATCTTTGGGGACCTTGTAGGTGTAGCCTCCTACCTCAATAAAGTATATATCCCAGGTTGACGAGGACCTCGTAGGTCTCGGCCCCCTTGGTCCACCATCCGCGCT